>DASYZR010000170.1 GCA_035945995.1 bacterium | reverse complement strand
AACCTGCTCACGTTACCCAGCAAATACTACTCCAAGAACACGAAGATGACGATGGATCTCAATAAGGCGAACAGTCTGCTGGACGAGGCGGGATGGAAGCGCGGAACGGACGGCATCCGCGAGAAGAACGGCATCAAGATGGAAGTGAGCTACGTGACCAGCGTGAACAGCCTGCGGCAGAAGGAACAGCAGATCGTCAAGGCTGGCTTTGAGAAATTGGGCGCCAAGGCTAATTTGCAGTCGGTGGACGCCGGCGTTTTCTTCAGCAGCTCGCCGGGCAACAATGACACGATCGCGCACTTCTACCGCGACATCGAGATGTTCACCGACTCATTCAGCCTCTCGCCGATTCCGTACATGCGGCAGTGGTACAGCGGCGACCCGGCCCGCGACATCGCGCAGAAAGAAAACAACTGGTCGGGCCAAAACCTGGTCCGCTGGCAGAACGCCGAGTTTAACAAGCTGTTCGATGAGGGCCTCAAGGAGCTCGACCCGCAGAAGAACGCGGAGATCTGGATGAAGGCCAACGACGTGGCCGTCGGCCAGGTGGCCGGGATTCCGCTGATCAACCGCAAGTCCGCGGCGGCCCGGGCGAAGACGCTCGATACCGGAAAGAACATGACCGCGTTCGACCCGGAGACGTGGAATATCGCGGACTGGAAGCGCGTGGGGTAAAAGCGCGCCGGGCCCGGCGACGCCCGCGTCTCCTGTGGGCGACCGCACGTAGGACGCGATGACCACATACATCATCCGCCGCCTGCTGACGGCGATCCCCACGCTGATTCTCATAAGCATGGTCGTGTTCGCCATTGTGGCGCTGGCGCCGGGCGACCCCCTGGCCGGCCTTGCGACGAACCCCGACGTGCCCGCCGAGGTCCGGCAAAACATTCTGCATCAAATGGGACTCGACCAGCCGCTCCCCCTCCGGTACATGAAGTGGGCCATGTCGTGGGCGACCGGCAACTGGGGCTACTCGTTCGCTAGCCACATGGCGGTGACGCGCCTCCTGTTGCAGCGGCTGCCCACCGATCTGTGGGTGCTCGGCTCCGCCTATCTGGTCGCCGTCCTGATCGCGATCCCGGTCGGCGTGATTTCGGCGGTGAAACAGTATTCGCTGCAGGATCAGATCGCGACCACGGCGGCGTTCGTGGGGTACTCGCTGCCGACGTTCTTCACCGGCATCCTGATGATCATCATCTTCAGCGTGCACCTCAGGTGGCTGCCGTTCATTTATAATGTGCAGGTCCACGACCCGATCGGCATGCTCAGGCAGGCGATCATGCCGGTGGCCGTGCTGGCGCTGTTTCAGTCCGCCTCCCTGACCCGGTTCGTCCGGTCCTCGATGCTCGACAACGTCGGATTGGACTACGTCCGCACCGCCCGGGCCAAAGGGTTGGCGCAGGGCAGGGTGATCCGCCGTCACGTGCTCCGTAACAGCCTGATCCCGGTCGTCACGCTGATTGCGCTGCAGTTGCCGGGGGTGTTCACCGGCGCCGTGGTAACCGAACAGATCTTCCGGGTGCCCGGGATCGGCTCGCTGCTGATCACGTCGCTTCAAAACAGCGACACGCCCGTCCTGATGGCCATCGCGTTCGTGGCGGCGATCCTCGTCGTGCTGCTGAATCTCGTCGCCGACGTCATCTACGGCACGCTCGATCCGAGAATCCGCTATGGCTAGCACGCGCTCCGACCGCGTCGCGCAAGTCGGGCCCATCGCCGCGCGTCTCGCGATCGAGCGCCCGCGCGGCGCGCGGACCCTGTGGGGCGATGCGTGGCGCCGGTTTCGCCGGCACCGCCTGGCGATGGCCGGGTCCGCGACATTCCTGGTGTTGACGTTCGGGTGCCTGATCGGACCGTTCGTCTATCGCGTGCCGATCAACGCGATCGACTTCGGGGCGTCGATGGCGCCGCCGAGCGCGGCGCATCCGTTCGGGACCAATGACCTGGGACAGGACATGCTTGCCCGTGTGCTGTATGGCGGCCGCATTTCGATCGCCGTGGGCTTCGCCGCGATGCTGACCTCCATCACACTCGGCGTGCTCGTCGGCGCGGTGGCAGGGTTCTTCGGCGGCCATATCGACAACGTGCTCATGCGAATCACGGATATGTTCCTGTCGTTCCCGGCGCTCGTGCTCCTCTTGTTGATCGTCTATCTGTTCCATGACACGATCACCCGTCATCTGGGCACGCAGGTCGGAACGTTCGTGCTGATCGTCAGCGTGATCGGCATCCTGAACTGGATGCCGACGGCGCGGCTCGTGCGCGCGGGTTTCCTTGCGGTCAAGGAGAAGGAATTTGTCGAGGCCGCCCGCAGCGTCGGCGTCGGCCCCGTCAAGCAGATGGTCCGGCACATCCTGCCGAACGTCCTGAGCCCCGTCATTGTGGCCGGGACGCTCTCGGTGGCCGCGGCGATTCTGCTGGAGTCGACCCTGTCGTTCCTCGGGTACGGCTTCCCGCCGGACGTCCCCACATGGGGCCGGCTCCTCTTCGACGCACAGAACTATCTCGATCTTGCGCCTCACATGGCGCTCTTCCCGGGGATCATGATCTGTCTCGCCATCCTCTCGATCAATTATGTCGGCGACGGCCTGCGGGACGCCCTCGACCCCACCCGGGTCTTCTGAAGGGGCTGCGGTCACGCGCGGGCGGTCCCTCGCGCGGCGTGAGGAGGAAGACGCGTCCGCTTCCGCCGAACCAGCCGCTGCAGGCTGCACGTGTCCGCGCACAAGGCCCTCCGGAGGTGGACCCATGACCAGTTCCGCAGGCACGGACCGGTCCCGCGTCACGCTTACGGCCATCAAGGCGGATGTCGGCAGCATCGGAGGGCACACGCAACCGAGTGCCGAGATGCTGCAGGCCGCGTCGCAGATGCTCGAGGCGCGGCGGGGCGCGTCGCTAATTGACTTCCGGGTCACCCACACCGGAGACGACATCTGTTTGCTGATGACGCACCGGCGGGGGCCGGCGTCCGAAGAGATCCACCGGCTGGCGTACGACGTGTTCATGGCCGCCGGCTCGATCGCGGAGCGGCAGGGCCTCTACGGGGCGAAGCAGGACCTGCTGAAGAGCGAATTCTCCGGCAACGTCCAGGGGATGGGGCCCGGCGTCGCGGAGATGGAGATCACGGAGCGCGCGGCCGAGCCGTTCATGGTGCTGACGGCCGACAAGACCGAACCGGGCGCGTTCAACCTCCTCTTGTACCTGACGTTCTGCGATCCCATGTACTGCTCGGGGCTGCTGCTGAGCCCGGACATCGGCAAAGGGTTTACGTTTACCGTGGTGGACGTGAACCACACGCAGGCGGAGCGGGAGATCACGCTGCGGGCGCCGGAAGACCTGTACGATCTGGCGACGCTGCTCCGGGACACCGGCCGGTTCGTCGTCAAGAGCATTCACTCGCGGGCGCATCCGGAGGAGCAGGCGGCCGCGCTCAGCACGACGCGGCTCAAGCACATCGCCGGCAAGTACGTCGGCAAGGATGACCCGGTGGCGGTCGTCCGCACCCAGAAGATCTTCCCGGCGACGGAAGAGTTCGGGCTGGCGTTCAGCAAGGTGCCGTTCGTCGCGGGCGACACGCGGGGCAGCCACAACATGCCGCTCGCGCCGGTGCCGATCAACACCGACTCGAGCATCTTCTATTGTCTGCCGATGGTCTCCGCGGCGGGGTATTCCGTGCGGGACGGCGTGCTGACGGGCCCGGTCGACCTGTTCAAGAACCCGGTGTGGGACGTGTTCCGGACGAAGGCGGTGAAGAAGGGCGCCGAGATCCGCGCGCAGGGGTTCTTCAACCCGGCGATGCTCGGCATGGAAGAACTCGAGTATGGCGGGATCATGGAGCGCCTCAAGCACCTGGACGGCCGGTTCGTGCTGGACGGTCACGCGCCCGAGCCGCGCACGGTGAAGCCGCGCAGCTAGTCTCGCGCGCGGCAGCCTAAGCGAATTCGGCACGGTCGGGCCCGGGGCGTCGCCGCCCGGGCCCGCCGTGTTTGGCGGGCGGTCGCTCAGCCCTCGGTCGGCATGTGCAGGTACATCGATTGGAGCGCCACCCGTCCGGGTCCGGTGAACCGGTTCCAAAACAGGTTGCCGGCGCTCGCGAACAGGCCGGTCGAGACCTTCTGGAAGATCGTCTGCATCTGTACGCCGCGGTCCTTGTAGATCCATCCCCCGGGTTCGATGTCGATCTGCTCACCCGGCGCGAGCGTGAGCTCGAAGACGTTGCCGTACCCGTGAAGCCAGAGCACCCCCTCGGCCCGCGGGCACGTGAACGTGTCGATGAAGAATCCCGTGCCGCCGAAGAGGACGCTCGCCGCGCCCTTGACGCGGGTGAACGTGTACTCGACCGTATCGGTCGCCGCGAGGAATTGGTGCTCGCGGACCTCGAGCGATTCGCCGGCCCGGATCGGCATCGCGAACACGTGTCCCGCTCCGTCCCGGCTGAAGGCGATCCGTCCCGGGCCCTGCGCCTGTGTGATGAACACGGGCATGCCCGACAGGACTCGCTTCATCGCCCCTTTGAGCGGCCGGAGGCCGATCTGGACCGACGGGTCCTTCCACAACAGGATGTGGTGTTCGAAGTAGACCGGCACGGTGCCGAGCTCCACCTGGAGCACGGGGACCAGCTCGCCGGCGATGTGATAGGTGACGCCGGCGGCCGTCTCGTCGCGCACCTCGGTCGAACGCAAGATCGGAACCACCATCGGGGCACCTCCGTAGCTGTCTTGGCGGGGGCCATTGTACCATGACCCGGCAGGAGTCCCCAGCCGATCCGCGAATACCCGGCCCCGCGGCGACTCCACCAGAGATCGCACCCTTCGCCGGAGGACCGGATGCCCGTGCGGCTGGCCGCGGTTGTGCTCGTGCTGCTCTGCGCGTGTCCCCGGCCGACGTGGGGCCAGGCGGCCCCCCCACGTCTCGTGGTCGGCGATGCCGACTTGACGTCCCGGGCCTCCCCAGAAATCCAGGACGACGTGCTGCTGCTGGCGGTCAATCTCGTCGCTCGGGCCTTCGGCGCCGCCGTCGCGTGGGACGCCGCGGCGCACGCCGCGACCGTGACCGGAGTGTCGGGGACGGCCGTCCGGCTGACGGCCGGCCTTGTCCGCGCCCAGGTCGACGGCGCTGCGCGCGACCTGCCGGCCGCGCCCATCCTCCGGGACGGCATCCTGTGGGTGCCCGGCGTCGCGCTGCTGCGGATGCTCGGTGCCTATGTGGCCGTCGAGGACGACGGCCGTACGCAGCATGCTCTCGCACAGGTCACCGGCGTGTCGTGGCGCGCCGGCGGCGGCGGGCTGGCGGTGCGCGTCATGGCAACCGGCCCGGTCCAGGTCGATGCGCGCGTGCTGCATCAACCGGAGCGGGTGGTGCTCGACGTGAACGGCGCCGTCTCGCGCCTCGCCGCGCCCGCGCAGGACATCGGCGTCGCCGGCGTGGCACGGGTGCGCGGGGGACAGTTTCACGTCCGGCCCTACGTCACGCGCATCGTCTTCGATCTGGATCACGCGGCGGCATTCACCGTCGCGGCCCACCCCGGTGCCGTCGTCCTTGCGATCGGCGACCTGCGTCCCGGGCCGGCCGCCGCGGCATCCGCGGGACCGTCGACAGTCACGGCGGTCGCGCCCTCCACCGCGTCGGCACCGCCGGCGGCTCCCTCGGCGGGCGGCGCCGCCGCGCCACCCGCGGCACCTCGGACGGGCGAGCCGGGGAGCCCAACAGGGCCGCCGTCCGGGCCGTCCCCGGACGCATCGGGGATGGCGCCCGAACCCTTGGCCATGCCGCCGCTCCCGGATTTTGACGATCACCCGGGGGCGTTTCACGTCCAGGCGGTGACCTACGACGACCAGGGCCGCGCGGGGAGCATCACGATCCAAGCGTCGCAGCGCCTGACCTACGCTCTGCATCAGTTCGTCTATCCGGACCGGTTGGCGATCGACGTCTCGGGAGGCGTGTACCTCGCGCGGCGCCACGATATCGAGATTGGCAGCGAGGCCGTCCGCAACATCGTCGTGTCGCAGTTTGCGCTGAAGCCGAATCTCACCCGCGTCCTCGTGCACTTGCACCGCAAAGTGCCGTACGCGGCGGCGTTGACCAACGGCGGCCGCACCCTGACCGTCACGTTGGGAAACCCCGGCCGCCGGCTGGCCCGGGGATCCGCCGTGATCATCGATGCCGGGCACGGCGGGGCCGACGGCGGGGCGGTCGGCCCGTCGGGGCTGCGCGAAGCCGACGTGACGCTGGCCATCGCGCGATTCGTCCGCGACGCGCTCGCCGCCCAGGGCATCCCGGCCGCCATGACCCGGACGGACGATACGACGGTACCGCTCGAGGAACGGCCCGACCTGGCGCAGCGGGACGGAGGCATCCTGTTCGTGAGCATCCACGCCAACGCCAGCCGGAGCATCGGCCCGGCGGGGACGGAGACCTACTACGAATCGCCGGAGAGCGAGGCGCTGGCGAGGATCGTTCAGGCGGAGGTCGTGCAGGCGCTCGGCGAGCCGGACCGCGGCGTCCGGACGGCCGATTTCTACGTGCTCGCCAATGCGCCGATGCCCGCGGTCCTCGTCGAAACGTTGTTTATCACCAACCCGCCGGAGGAGGCGATGCTGCGCGACCCCGCCGTCCAGCGGCGCCTCGCCGGCGCGATCGCGCGGGCGATTGCCGCGTTCGTGCAGGCGTCGGCCGGACGCGCGCCGTAAGCCGGCCCGGTCCGCACCAGGAAGGCTTCGCCGGCGGCACGAACCGTGAAAGCCTGATGTCGCGCCGCGACGGCCGCCAGCCGGATCAACTCCGCGCACTGACCCTGACGCGCAAGTACACGAAATTCGCCGAGGGCTCCGTGCTCGTGCAGCTCGGCGAGACCCGGGTGCTCTGCACGGCGTCGGTGGAGGAGCGGGTGCCGCCGTTTTTGCGGGGCACCGGCCAGGGGTGGATCACGGCGGAGTACGGAATGCTGCCCCGCTCGACGCAGGAGCGCACGCCCCGTGGCGATCGCACCGGCGGCCGGGTGCACGAAATCCAGCGGCTTATCGGGCGGTCGCTGCGGGCGGTCGTGGAGCTGGAGCGGCTTGGCGAGCGCACCGTGACGCTGGACTGCGACGTCCTCCAGGCCGACGGCGGGACGCGCACCGCGGCGATCACCGGCGCGTTCGTCGCGCTTGTGGATGCGCTCACGCTCCTCCGTCGTACGGGGGCGCTGCCGCGTGTGCCGGTCCGCGAATTTCTCGCCGCCACAAGCGTCGGCATCGTGGACGGGGGCTCCATCCTCGACCTGACCTATGAGGAAGACTCGCGGGCGCGGGTGGACATGAACATCGTCATGACGGAATCGGGCAAGTTCGTCGAGCTCCAGGGCACCGGCGAGGGAGGTCCCTTCACGAAGGCCGAGGCCGCGTCGCTCATGCAGCTCGCCGAGCGGGGCATCGTGACCCTCATCGCGCGCCAGCGCGACGCGCTCGCCGACGTGCTGACCGCGTTGTGACCGGCGCCGGCGGCCGCGTCCGACCCCGACCCCGGCTTGTGCTGGCGACTCGCAATCCCGGGAAGATACGCGAGATCGCGGCGATCTACGCCGGTCTCGGCACGCGCTTCGCGGACCTCGGGGAGTGGCCGGCGCTCGGCGCGCTGCCCGAAGACGGCGAGACGTACGCCGACAACGCGGCGAGCAAGGCCGTCGCCGTGGCGCGGGCCACGGGCCTGCCGGCGCTCGCGGACGATTCCGGCGTGGAAATCGACGCCCTCGGCGGTGCGCCGGGCGTGCGGTCGCGCCGGCTGCTCGGGGACGTCGCGTCCGACGCGGAACGCAACGCCCACGTGCTCGCGCTGCTGGCCGGTCTGCCGGCCGCGCGGCGCACGGCCCGCTACCGGGCCGCCGTCGCGGTCGCGACGCCCGACGGGACGGTACAGACGTTCGAAGGCGCCTGCGAGGGTGTGATCGTCGAACGGCCGCGGGGCGCGGGCGGCTTCGGGTACGACCCGATTTTCGCGCCCGCCGGTGAGGAACGGACCATGGCCGAGGTGCCGCTCGAAGTGAAGAACCGGCTCAGTCACCGTGCCCGGGCGCTCCGGGCCGCGCGCGCCGCGGTCGCGCGGGCGCTCGGCATGGAAGAGGAGGGACCCGGCGCCGGGGCCAATAATTTTGAGGTTTCGCCGGTCCACGATTCTTCGGGACGGCGGACCGGCCCGGCGTGACCCGCGACGACACGACGCCCTTGGGAGGGACTGATCCGACGTGAGCAGGTTCTTGACTTACTGGTCTTTGAGCTTCGCGATCTTCGTCATCTGGATCTTCTCCATCGCCGTCGCGCTGGCCGACGTCAAGGATGAACTGATCGACAAGGTCAACAAGCAATGGGTGGCCCGGGGAAAGGCGCGACTGCGGCCGACCAACCCTCTCGCGGGGCAGTCGGTCGCCGAGACGCTGCCGGGGTCCGCGCGGACCGAAGCGCAGGAGTGGGTCTTCGGCGAAGTCTCCCGCATCGCGGCGTCGCTTCGGCTGCCGGTCAAGATCGTGGTCCTGCAGGATTCGATGGATCACTTTCTCGTGCACTTCGCGCAGGGCCCGCGCCTGGTGACGTACCGGGTCGACAAGGCCTGGGTTGCGGATGCGCGGGGCGGGAAGACCGAGCAGTTGGAACGGATCCGCCGCGCCGTGGAGCAGTACCTGCGCGCCGAGTTCCTCGGAGAAAAGCCGCCCGCGGCGGCCGCACCCCGTGCGACCGCGCCCCCCGCGGCCAAACCCCCTGACGGGGGCCCGGGCGCCCCGTCCGGGGTTCCGGCGGCCGGCGCGTCCCAAACGGCCCCCGGCGCCGGGACCTCCGCCCCGTCTGACGCGGGACCTCCCGCCGAGGTGAGCCGCGAGGAAAAAATCGCCGCCGCGAAAGCGAAGGCGGAGGCGATGAAGGCGCAGCGCGAGAGCGGCAACCCGCCGGACGGAAGCCGGGCGTCCCCGAGCGGAGGTGGCCCGGCTCCTGATTGACGCCTAGACTTAATCCGGCAGCACGCCCGCCGCATCGCCGAGAAGGGTCCGCCGGGCCAGCGGCACAGGCGGCGCGCCGAGGCCCAGCAGGGCGTCGTGGAAGGCGCGGAGGTCGAATCCGCCGCCCGCCTGTGCGCGTGCATCGTCCCGCAGGCGCCGCACCATCAGCTTGCCGAGCGTGTAATTGAGGTATCCGGGGTCGAAGGTGCCACGCACGGCTTCTTTTTCGGCCGGCAGCGGCTCGAGGTACGCGTGGTCCACGAAGAGCGCGGCCGCATCTTCGACCCGCATGCCGCGCGTGTGCATTTCGATCGCCGCGATGAAGCGGACGTCGCGGAGCAGGGCCTCGGCGAGCTGCGCAATCCGGAGCGCCGCGTCGTCCGGCCGGAAGCCCTGTTCCAGCATTACCGCCTCGCAATCGTGCGCCCACCCTTCGACGAACGCGTAACTCGTCAGGACCTGACGGAGCGGCCGGCCGAGGCGCCGGACGTGAAGGAAGTGCACGTAGTGGCCGGGATAGACTTCATGGACGCCGACGTCGCGGAGCGTCGCGTAGTCGAACTTGGTGAGCCACTCTTCGGTCTGCGCCGCGGTCCACCCGGGCTCGGGCGGCGTCACGTAGTAGAACGAGTCCGACGACGGCTCGAACGGGCCGGCGGTGTCCATCATGGCGAACGCCCAGCGCAGGAACGGCGGGGTCGGCTCGACACGGCACGGCACGTCGGACGGAATCGTCACGATTCCCCGGGCCTCGACGAAGGCCCTCAACTCGTCGAGGACGCGCGCCGCCTCCTCGATCAGCCGGTCGGCCGGAGGGTGATCGGCGCCCTGCCGTTTGATCGCGTCACGCACCGCCAGACCGGGTGCAGCGGCTTCGCAGGCCGCGCGGAGCCGCTGCGTGTTCTCGTCGAGGTCGCGGCGGCCGATCTCCAGCAGCCGGTCGAGATCCAGGTCTACCATCTCGCCGGTCCGCAGCATCATGCGGAAGCGCTCCTCGCCGATCGCAAACTCGTCGCCCGCGCGGGGCTGTTGGTCGGCGAGGTACTGCAGAAAGGTCCGCAGCGCGGCGAGCGCCGCGGCGTTTCCGCGTTCGAAGGCCGTCCACACGTCGCCCGGGCCGGCGGCGCGCGCGGCCGCCGTCAGGTCGCTCTCGTGGTAGGCGACGGTGCCCTCGTAGACGTCGATGGCCGTGTCCACAAACGGCCGCGGCAGCGGCGGGCGCAGCGTGGCGCGGGCGGTCGCCAGGACCTCGGGAATCCGACGCAGATGCTCTGCGAGCGCGGTGATCCGTTGCTCAAGCGGCGCATAGTCGCGTTTCACGTAACTGCTGACGTCGACTGCCCCGGCGTATGCGAGCGGGTTGCGCTCCACGTCGCGGAGCGCCTCGAGCTCGAAGATCTCTTCGTCGATCGCGAGCCGCAGCAGGGTCGCGTCGTGCCGGTCGTCGGCCGGGAGGGCGGCATCCGGGATGGCCGCGGCGCGGGCGGCCTGCGTGCGCAGGGCGGAGGTCCGGTCCGCGCGCGCCCGCTCGCTGAGGTCCGGGACGCGGCCGTCGTAGGCGTGCAGGCCGAGCGACGCGGCCAGGGTGGGGTGGGCCTCGTAGAGCGACGCGAGAAAGTCGGAGACGAGCAGGGCGAACGCATCGCCGGCGGGGGCCGTGGGCATGGACCGCGTTTCACCGATCGGCGCCTCGATCCCTTGATGCGGCGCCGGCGGATGGCGGGGACTTGACGCCGGGGATGTGATAGACTCTGCCTGACACCCGCACACAATCGGGGCGTGGCGCAGCTTGGTAGCGCGTCTGCTTTGGGAGCAGAAGGTCGCCCGTTCGAATCGGGCCGCCCCGACCAGCCCTTATAAATCAAGGGTTTCCGCACGTTGCAATGCCTGGGAAGGGCCCTGAAAAGCAGAGGCTCACCCCGGATCGGAAACCAATTGCCGAGGCGCGCACAAGTCCCTCATCCTCGGCTCCTGACAGTGCCCCAGGGGACGGGGCGCAGGGAGCCGGTATGCGCGCCAAAGCGTCACCTCGGCCTCTCGCCGAGGCGGTCGGAGCGTTCTTGCTGCAAAAGCAGGTCAACGGTTGCTCCTCCCGCACGGTGGCCGTGTACAAGTGGTGGCTAGACCGCCTTGTCGCCGCCGTGCCGGACACGACGGTCCTCGATTCCGTCGCCATGACGAGGTTCTTTGCCGGTCTCCGCGAGCGGGGCGTCTCGCCCTCCACGGTTCACCAGGCGTTCCGGACCCTCCGCACGTTCACGCGCTGGCTGATCGCGACGGAACAAGACCCCCCAGAGCCGTCTCAGTGACGACAATGCCGCTTGCGCGGCGGGCGTCAGGATGGCGCGCTCCCCGGCCAACATGCTCACCACCTGAACAAGCAGAGGCCTGGAAAACGCCATTGGGCCGAGAAGCACGAGAGCCCAGATCACGTTCTCTACCAATGCCAGCCCCCGCGTACACTGACGGATTCCGCGTGGAGAGCGCAACTGCGCCCTGCACCAGTGCGAAGAGCAATCCGTAGACGAGAAACGGATCCAGTTGTCGTGAACCGCTCGGCCAATGTGATATGCTGGGAAATGTAACCGCATAGGGAGACTATCAAGAGCGGCGCGCTGAGCAACGCGCCCGGCAACCTGGTGGCGACGCCAAGGTGCCCGGCCTCGACGGCGAGGCGATAGGCCCGCGAGGGAACCAAGGTCGCGCACCCCTTCGCGCGCGGAGGGGTTTGCTGTTTCCGCCCACCCTTGATGGCTCCGGAGAGGGAGGCCGTTATGGCGGACGACGGCGGGAGCGGCGGCAAGTGGCCAAGGAGGTTGATACCTCAGCAGATGCACTACATCGTCCACAAAGTCGCGGAGGCGACGGTCCGCGACGGCGCGATCGTGCTGTCCTGTGTCGATGAGAATGGCCGTCCGTACTACGGCGGCCCGTACCATCCGAGCGTGTTCAAGAGCCGCAGACGACCGATCCCTGAACATCTGAGCGAGTGGGGAATTGAGCGCATCGAGGAGGTCGGATTTGTGG
>DASYZR010000169.1 GCA_035945995.1 bacterium | reverse complement strand
GTGCCGCCACCGGTCGTCGTGCCGCCACCGGTCGTCGTGCCGCCACCGGTCGTCGTCGTGCCGCCACCGGTCGTCGTGCCGCCACCGGTCGTCGTGCCGCCACCGGTCGTCGTGCCGCCGCCGGTGGTCGTGCCGCCCGTGGCGGCTGGGGCACCGGTGGTGCCGCCCGTCGTGGTCGTGCCGCCGGTTGTACCCTTCCCACGGTCTTCACCCTGTGGCCCAAGCGGTGCCGGACCGACGTTCGCCGACGCCGGGAACACAAGAACGTCGATCAAGCCGGCGACCTGCTGCCCCTCCCACGTCTGCGATACGACTTCCACCGGCGATCCTATGAACTGCGGCAGCTTCGCCGTCTCAACCTTTTCGGTGTACGCGATGTCCACGCGGGTACCGTCTGCTGAGGCAAGATACGTCTGCGGGCCGGCCGTCGTGTCAACGTCTACCTTCAAGAACAGGCAGGACGAATCGGTACACGACGCACCCTTGAGAATGCCCTGTACTTTGTTGTTGGCGTCTTGTGCCCGCGCAGCGCCGCCGAACCCAAGCCACGCCAGCGCAAGAATCACAGCCGCCGAGCCGACCCACTTCAGATGAACCACCATGCTTTCTCCCCCAAACGTTGGCGAAACTCGCGAGCCGCCGGCCTTAGACTACCGTTTGCGGTCGACTCATCAAAGGGTGGCGGCACGGGTACGGACTTACAAGTTTTTCTGGCGGAAACCCACCACGGCCCTGGGTCGTCCACCACGGTCGATGGGTGATGACACCCAAATCCGCCCGGTGCCTGATCCTCAGCGGTTTCCGGTCTCGTGGACCGGAGGGGCAATCGTGAGCCGTATCCGGAACAAGAAGACGTCGATCCGCCCAGCGACCTGCTGCGAGTCGAGCCGTTGAGACAGAACGGACACCCCGATGCCGATGAAACCGTCGAGCGATGACAGCGCGGCCCTTTGGTTGCCGACGTAGACGGCCGTCGCGGCCGCCGACGCAAGGAATCGTTGCGGGCCCGCCGCCATCATGACCGCCAGGATCCGCGTCGTACAGGTCGCCTCGGTGCAACTCGCCTGGATGAGGATCCCTCTCGTCTCGTCGACCGGCGGCGCCGGCGCGGCGGCCGCGTGGGCGAACGGCAGGACCCAGGAGGCGGCAAGGATGAAAACGAGGACGGTGACGCCGGTCCGGCGGCATCGTCCCACGCGCATTGCTGCTTCCCCCCTTGCCGGCCAGGTCCGCTCGTGCGATCTCAAGACTAAGATCCGGTGTCGGGCGGTCAAAAGGGTGTCACCACACGTAATGGCAAGGAATTTTCCCGAGGAGCCGGGGGGGTGACGGGCCGCGTGCGAAGGGCGCCGGTCCAGGGCCGTCGAAGTCAGGAGAAATGGATGAGCGGCACAGATCCTCGCCGATGACACGGCGCGTCGGCCGCAACGAGTCGGACGCCGGCGCGCCGGATGGAGGGGTTCGCGCGCTCATCGAAGAGCCGTCCTACGCGGTCGTGTTGATCGGCTCGGACGGCAAGATTCGCTACGTGTCGCCCCAGGCCGGGCAGATCACCGGATACTCTTCAGACGAACTGATCGGATCCGATCCGTTCGCCCTGATCCATCCTGATGATCGCGCACGCATGCGGAGGACCTTTGCCGGACTCCTGACCCGACCGGGCGCCACCGTCGCCGCCGAATGCCGCGGCCTGCGCAAAGACGGCACGGGCTGGTCGGCGGCCGCCCGGGGGACGAATCTCATTGACGATCCCGGCGTCGGGGCGATCGCGGTCACCTACCGCGACATCACGGACAAGAAGGAATCGGAAGAAGCCCTCCAGAGCGCGGAAGAGGCGCTGCGCATCAGCGAGGAGCGCAGCCGTCTGATCCTGGCCACGGCGCGGCAGGCCTACATCGCCATCGATTCGAAAGGCATCATCACGGAGTGGAACACCGCGGCGCAGTTCACGTTCGGGTGGACCCGGAGAGAGGCGGTGGGGCGGGAGCTCGCGACGCTCGTCGTTCCTCCGCGATATCGGGAGGCGCATACCAGCGGCCTGCAGCGGTTTGCGCAGACCGGCGAATCCCGCATCGTCGGCAAGCGGCTCGAGTTCCCGGCTCTGCATCGGAACGGGCACGAGTTCCCCGTCGAGTTCTCGATCTCGCTCCTCCGCCACGGCAGCTCGTATTCGTTTCACGCGTTCGTTGCCGACGTCACGGCGCGCGCGCGCCTGGAAGCCGCCCTGCGGGAGGGCGAGGCCCGCATCCGGTCGATCGTCGAATCGACGTCGGACGGCATCATGTTCGTATCGTCGGACGGACACGTGGCCTCGGTCAACCGGCGGGCCCAGGCGATGCTGTCGCTCGACCCGGTCTCCACGAACGGCACCGGCGTCGCGGCCGCGCTCGAGAAGATCGGATTCCGCCAGCAGGATCGGCAGGCGCTCACCGCCGCGGCGCAGGCGGTGCTGCACGGCCTCGACGACGACTACCAGGGCGACGCGGAGCTGCCGACGCGGCAGGTCGTGCATTGGGTGGCGCGGGCCGCCCGCGACAGCGCGGGCGCGCTCACCGGCCTGACGTTCACGCTGCGGGACGTGACCCAGGACCGCGAAGTCAGCCGGATGAAATCGGAGTTCGTCTCGTTCGTCACGCACCAGCTGCGCACGCCGCTCGCCGGGATCAAGTGGCTCCTGGAACTGGCCGCGGAGTCCCCGAACGCGCAGGACGCCCGCCCGTACATTCAGGACGCGCGCGAGGTCAACGAACGGATGGTCCGGCTGGTCAACGACCTGTTGGATCTGTCCCGGCTGGAAACGGGCACCCTGCAGGTCGATGTGCAGATGGCCGACCTGGGCGCGCTGACGCGGAGCGTCGTGGGCGAGCTCGAGCCGGCAATCCGGCAGAAGGCGCACCAGCTCTCCGTCGCCGGCGCCGCGGACGTGCCGCCGGTGCCGACCGATCCCAAGCTGCTCCGCCAGGTCTTCAGCAACCTGATTTCGAACGCGGTCAAGTACACGCCGCGGGGCGGCGCCATCCGCGTCTCGATGCGCCGGGACGCCGAGCGCGCCTACTGGTCCGTGGAAGATACCGGCATCGGCATCCCCGCACGCGACATCCCGCTGTTGTTCCAGAAATTCTACCGGGCGGAGAACGCGCTGGCGATCAACACGGAAGGCACGGGGCTGGGGCTGGCCGTGGCCCGCCTGATCACCGAACGTCTGGGCGGCCGCATTTGGTGCGAATCCGAGGAGGGCCGAGGGGCAACCTTCTTCTGCGCCCTGCCGCTCGCGAGGAGGTCGGACGATGGCAGCGTCGCCGCGCAAGCGAGTGCTCATCGTTGAAGACGATCCGTTCCTCCGCAAGGCCTGTCACGCCGGACTCGCGCAGGACGGGTACGACATCGTCGCCGCCGAGGACGGGGAAGAAGCGCTGCGCCAGGTGCAGGCCGAACTGCCGGACGTCGTGCTCCTCGACTGGCTGCTCCCGAAAGTCCCCGGCCTCGAAGTGCTCCGCGCCGTCAAGGCCGACGCCCGGTCCCGCGACGTCCCCGTGTTGATCCTTTCCAATTCCTCGCGGGACGAGGATCGCGAGCGCGCCATCGGTCTCGGCGCGGCCGACTACCTGATCAAGGCGGACTTGTCCCTCGAGGACCTGCGGGGGCGCGTCCGGCGTCTCATCACGGCCTCCTGACGTGGCCCCCGGCCCGCGCAGGGGCGACGGCGGCCCGACGATCCTGCTGGTCGAGGACGACCGGCTGCTGCGGAAAGCGGCGGAAAGCGCCCTGCGCCTGCGCGGGTTCCGGGTCGTCGCCGTCCCCAACGGCGACGAGGCTCTGCGCGCGGTGGCCGCGGAGCCGCCGGACCTCATCCTGCTCGATCTCGTCATGCCGGGGCTGCAGGGCCACCAAGTGCTCAAAGTCCTGAAGGACGACGCGGCCACGGCGCGCATTCCGGTCGTCATCTTGACGAACCTGGGACAGGATTCGGACGTGCAGCAGGCGCTCAACGCGGGGGCCGCAGCGTACGCGATCAAGACCAACCTCGGGCTCGAGGACCTCGTCGCCCTCGTCAGAAGGACCCTGCTTATGCCCGAATCGCCTCGAGATACTTGAGGACGGCCCGCACCCGCGGCTGAATCGAGGCGTTCTGCCGGTCGATCTCCAGCCGCTGATAAATCTGGTTGATCTGATTCTCCACCGACTTCTCGGTGATATACAGCGTCTGGGCGATCCCGGCGTTGGTGTACCCCTGTGCCATCTGCGCGACAATTTCGCGCTGCCGGGGCGTCAGCACGGCGAGGTCACCCGTGACTTTCTTGGGAATCCCGCGGACGATCTCCGGATCGAGCACCACAAAGCCGCGGGCGGCGCCTTCGATGGCGCGGACCAGCGCGCCGATGTCGGCCACCGATTGCTTCAGCAGGTAGGCCCACCCGGCCGTGATCTCGCGCGCCAGCGAAACGGCGAAGTACGGCTCGGCGTGACTGGAGAGCCACACAATGCCGGTCTCCGGGAGCTGGCTCTTCACGGCCAGACCGACCTGCACGCCGCTGACCCCGCCTTTCAGCTCGATGTCGAGGGTCGCGACCTTGGGCCGAAGCTCCAAGATCGCCCGCTGTGCCGCCTCGGCGTCGGCCAGCGCCCCCAGCACCTTGAACGAGGGCACCGAGGAGAGGGCGTTCACGAGGAGGTCCCGGTACAGATCCTCGTCCTCGACGACGACAATCGTGACCTTGTCTAGCGCGGTGTCAACGGGCATGCTACCACCCTGCTTCGGATGAGGGTCAAGTTGCGGTCGCGCTGTCGAATGCGCGCAGGTGTTCGATTGATGGCCGTGAAAACCCTGCACCATGGGTAGCAGCACACGGCACTACGCTGCAGTGTACCAGAAACTGGCGCACTTAGCCCGGGAGTTATCCGGGGCCCGCGGGGCCGTCCTGAGCCGGGTCGAACCCGGCTCGCTGCGTGTGTGGACGATCGCCGTCGCGGCTTCACCACGAACCGGCCGGCCGCGCCGGGCCTCCGCCGTGTGGACCACCCCGCCGCGGGCCGACGCCAATGTCTACGCCCGGCGGGTCTACGTGAAGGGACACGTTGTCTCCGCACCGCTGCGCGCATACGCGCAGGGCTCGCCCCGGGGCCAGGCGGCGGCCGGCTACGCGACGGTGGTACCCTTGCGAAGCCATCGCGGGGTCGCAGGCGCGCTGGCCTTCCTCACCGCGCGCCGGCCCCGGCCGGTCCAGGCGCGTCTGTATCGAGGACTCGCGCGCCTCGCGTCGCTCGTCGTCGAACTCGAAGAGGACGCGCGGGAATTCATCGCGGACGAAGAGCGGGCGCGCCGGGACGCCGCCGCCCTGCTGCACGGCACGCACGCCGCGCTGATTGCGATCGCGCACCGACTCGGCGAGAGCCGGCACCTGCTGGCCGCGGACCCGGCCAAGGTGGCGGGCGTCGTCGAGAGCGCTCGGATCGAACTCGAGCGCATCGGCGAGCGGGATATCGGTGAAACGACAAGACGGCTCTACCCGCTCATCATCCGCATGAGCGTCACGCCCGCCCTCGAGGCCCTCGCGGAGCGGCACCGTCCGGCCGTAGATATTGCGCTGCGCGTCGATCCGGCCGTGGGCGAGATGGACGATCCGTTTCAAAACCGGCTGCCCGAGACGCTGCGCCTGGCGGTCTACCGTACCGCGGAAGCGCTCCTCGCGCACGCGGCGAAGACGGCCTCCGGACGCGTCGAGGCGACGGTGACGCGATCGGCCGGGCCGGCCCTGGTGCTGACGGTGACGAACGCCGGTGAGGCCATCCGGCCGGCCCTCGGCGATATCCTCGTCCGCCTCCACGAGTGCAGGGGGACTCTCGCAATCTCGAAGAGGCGGGACGGACGCACGACCGTCTCGGCGTCGTTCCCCCTTCCCACCCCGACCGCGACGGCCGGGCCCGCTACTCAGCGAAATCCTGCGTCACCGCTACGCCCATCTGTCCCGCCGAACAGACGCCGACGCCCACGCGGTGGAACCGCGGCTCCAGCATATTCTCAAGATGCAGGGGGCTCGCGACCAGCGCGCGATGCGCCGTCGGGGGGTTGACCGCGAACGCGACGTTCTCGCCCACGAGGCCCCGGGAGACCACGCCAGACAGCCGGTCGACAAAGGACCCGCCCGAAACGGACCCGTGACCAATATAGCCCCCCGTCGCCATGTCGCGCGAATGCGCCCGCGCCACCGATTGGAGCGCGCGGTCCATCCGCAACGGGCGGAGGCCGCGTTGCGCGCGCACGGCATTTAGCATGTCGAGCAGTTGCTGCTCCGCACTTGGCTCGTCGACGCTCTGAGAGGCACGCTGACCGAGGGAGATCACGACGGACCCTATGTTGGGGGACGATTGGGCCGAACCGGCCACGATACCGGGGCCCACGAAATACGCGGCCGAAATGACAAGCAGGAGGACTGCAACGCTGCGCTGGCGGGGTCGAGCCACTACCCACCCCCTTCGGCAGCCCGGCTGACCCCTGTTGGAGGGCCCCGTGGCTTTGCGTCCCTGGATTGCCCCAGGTTTGCCCGTTCGTGAAGGCGAGCACTAACAGCAACCATTGTTCCCTTAATCGCGCAGATATAGACGGATAAATTCAACGATTTCTACGGTACCGGGTGGGGGCGACCTTACGACAAAAAGCCGGCGTTAGGCTCGGTCCGGCCTGGTGTGAGCGGAGCCCTCACGGAGATACCGGAGCACCGCCTCGACCCGACGATGCTTTGCGTCCACGCCGCGGTGGAGCCGGAGATGGTGGTAAATCTGATTGACCTGGCTTTCCACCGACTTTTCGGGCAAGTGCAGGGCCTGCGCGATCGCCGCGTTGCCGAGGCCCTGGGCCATCAAGGCGAGCACGTCATACTGCGACGGGCTCAACGGCGGAATCCAGGCGTTGAGCAGGCGGTGGATCGAGCCGGCGATCTCAGGATCGAGGACGACGAGCCCGCGCGCAACCCCGTCGATCGCCGCGGCCAGCGTCCGCACGTTCGTGCCCGACTTCTTGAGCAGATACGCCCACCCGCTGGTCATTTGCTGCTGGAACGACACGGGCAGGTACGGCCGCTTGTAAGCGGAGAGCCAGACGATGCCGATGTCGGGAAACTCCTTTTGAATCAGGAGGCCCGCCTGAATACCGTTGAGGGACCCGCTTAGCTCGATATCGAGCACGACGACCCTGGGATGCAGCCGCCGCGTCGCTTCCATAGCGGTCTCGGCATCGGGAAAGGCGCCGATCACGTCCACGTTGCCCGACGCTGAGAGGACGCTCGAGAGCAAGTCGCGGAAGAGATCCTCGTCGTCAACCACCACGATCTGAATGCGCTCGGAAGCGGTCGCCCCCTCGTGCGGGCCGCCCCCCTGGGGTGACTCCAACGCCGCCACCTGAGGCGACGCCATTGCAACGCCCGGGTGTGGCTGCGGCCCGCCGGCCGGCAAGATTGCAGTGGTAGGATCGGTCATGAATTCACCAGTGTAATCACGTTGATGTTACACGGTGTCCGCATGATGCGGGAGAGGACAGACCCCCGAAATGTCCGAGGAATTATAGAGGGGCTAGCACCCTTCCGGCTCTGACTCGCGCCGGCAGGCGCTGTTTGGCGAGAGGAGATCAGCACGGGGAGGCTCAACTGACCGACTGTGCGGACACGGGTGAACCCGGCCTCCGAGTCACGAGCCATGTGGGGATGGGTGTTCGGCTATACCGCGGCCCTGTCTGCGCTCTCCATTCTGCGGTATCACCTGTGGGTTCCGGGAGACGGCTGGATTTTCCAGCAAGGCATGTGGCTGCTCCTCCACCGCGGGGTTGGCGCCGCGTCGACCTACATGGGCTACCCCATCCTCGCCGATGCCGCCCAGTACATCCTCGTGCCGCTCGCGCCGATCTACTGGTTCGGAGGCGTATACGGCCTCCTGATTCTGCAGGCGTTTGGGTTCGGGCTCGGATACCTCTTCATCCGCCGGATCGGCTCGACGCTGTCGGTAAGCGGTCCCGTCAGCCACCTTTTGGGGCTCGTGTACCTGATCTACCCGGCGGTCATCGGCGCCAACCTCTTCGATTTCCACCCGGACGCGCTCGGCGTTCCGGTCCTGTTCGGCGCGATGTGGTCTGCACTGACCGACCGCCGGTCGGCCTACCTCATCCTGCTCCTGGCCTCGCTGACGATCAAAGACACGGCACCGGTGGTCGTGGCCGGTCTCGGCGCCGCCCTCCTCGTGCAGCGCAAGTTTGTCTGGGGTGTGGTCACCGTCGCCCTCGGGTTGATCGCCGCGTATGTCGATGTGGCGATCGTGATCCCGGGATTGAGCCACGCGCCCATGCATCAATGGGCCTACTACTACGGCGATCTGGGCGCCACCCCCGGCGACGGCGTCGCGCACCTGCTGCGCGACCCGGTCCTGCTGGTCAGTTGGACGCATCGCGCGGACGCCTGGACGTGCCTGGCGTTTCTGTTCGGGCCGCTCGTCGCCATTCTGCTCGTCTCCCGTTCGCCCGCGCTGACCGCGTGGTGGCTGCCGGGCCTCGCGCTCACCGAGATCAATCTCTTGTCGCCGCGCTGGCCCTTCGACTCTCCGTACGCGGAGATGTACGTTCTGGCGGTGCCGTCCTTCTTTACCGCGATGCTGGTCTTGCTCGCTCGAGGACGCACGCGGTTGACCCGCGGGACGGCGGTCGCGTGGCTCATTTTGCCGATGCTAAGCCTGCTGGTCCTTGACGTCATCGTGTATGCGTATTGGAGAGATCGGCCTCGAGACGCAAAGGTGCTGGCGGCTGCGGTCGCCGCCGTTCCGAGGGACGCGCCCGTCATCACGCAGGACTTCATGGCGGCGCACCTCGCCGACCGGGACCGGGAATGGACGGTCGGCCTCCTGCCGAACCACACCATCTTTCCGGCCGGCACCTACGTCGTGCTCGATCCGTCTCATACGGCGTCGGACCTCGGCAACGCCCCGGCGCAGCTGGCATGGCTCCGGACGCAGGTGGGGTCCGGGCGTCAGACGGCCGACGTCACCTTCTCGCAGAACGCCGTCATCGTGTATCACCTGCTGCGACCGCTTCAGTTCCCCTAAAATACATCCATGAACCGATGCTGCGCGGCGCGGCCCTTGCCGTACGGTAGGGGGAAGCACCCTGGAACCTCGGATGCCTGGAGCCTTATCCTACAAGAGTGCCGTATACGCGGTCTAACCGGTGTCTATGCAGAGTGGAGCAGCAAACGCCGGACCTGTCATGGTTTCGTAGTTTTGTTGACGCCTATGATATACTATTTGTTACGCTGTGGCGGCGCTTTCGCTTCACGAACGACGGGACTTCCAATACCGTAGGATCCAGAGAACGCGGACCGAGCGACGCAGACGCGGAGACCCGATGTCCAAACGCACGGTGATCCGCTCCACTAAAGACAGCGTCGACATTCTCGCCCGGATGAGCGAAACCCTCATCAACGGGCAGAAGGGGCTTACGCGGGAACAGAGCCTCGAGTTTGGACACGCCCTCAACGATATAGCGGTCCGCCTCGAGCGGGCCGCGGACGTGCTCGCCCGGTTGATGCAGTTGAGCAAGCCGGAAGCGCCGCTGCAGACCGTCCATCTGACGCCGCGGGAAATGGAGATCTTCGGCTATCTGGCCGACGGACAAACCAACGGCGAAATCGCCTCGCGCTGCTGGGTGTCCGAGAACACGGTCAAATTCCACCTCAAGAACATCTTCCGCAAGCTGGGCATCCGGGATCGCGGTCAGGCCATGATGATCGCCAAGGGCGTCCGCCACACACTCGATCCGGTCGAAAACAGCGAGAGTTCCACCGCGTAAGTCTGTCCTCAGGTTGCGGCCGGGGCCGTTTGAACGCGATCGCCCCCGTGCCGCCGGGCCTGTTCCAGGGCCTCCCCGGCCGCGGCCAGCAACGCATCGGCGGCGGTGCCGTCCTGCGGCGCTTCGGAGACGCCGAGGCTGACCGTAATGGAGGGACCGCCTTCCGCGACGACCCCTCGCGCGCGCTGGCGGATGCGCTCCGCGACGCTCGCCCCCGCCCGCCTGGGCGTCCGAGGAAGCAGGAGTAGAAAGCCGCTCGGCGCACGGGCGACCAGGTCCGACTCGCGGAGCATCCCGCGCAGCACCTTGGCGAGATTGCGCAGCAGGGTGTCGGCGCGCGCGGCGCCGTACTCCTCGCGAATCGCCGCGAAATTGTCGATGTCCAGCCACAACACCACGAGCGGCTCCCGATGCCGGTGCGCCCGGCGCTGCTCTTGCTCTACGGCCTCCCGAAATGTGCGCTCCGTCGGCAGGTCGGTGAGCGGATCCGCCTGAGGCCCGGCCAACGGCTGCTCGTGGAGGTGGGCCAGCTCAATGGCGCTCGAGAAGTAATGGGTGACGACGACGAGGAGGTTCAAGTCCTGCCCGGTGAAGTCCCGCGGAGCCGGCCGGTAGGCGTTCAGCACGCCGATCGCGCGCCCGTGCACGAGAATCGGCGCGCAGATGCAGGAGCGAAAATCCGGGTCGGCGTGGCCCGCGGCCGCCAGGTCGGGAATCAGCGCGGCCCGACCGGTTGCGATCACGTCCTCGTCCACACCGCGGGGGAGAGGCTTCCCAACCCGCGGAGAGGCGAGCCCCGAGGCGGCCCGCACGACGAGGCGCCCCGCCCCCCGCTCGTCGACGAGCGCGACCAGGCACTGGTCGAAGCCGATCTCTTGGCCCAGGACCTTGAGGACGCGATTGAGAAACTCCGGCAGACTGACGGTGAGCGCCGAAAACTCCGTCGCGATTTTGGCCAGGACCGCGAGCGCCCTCTCCGACCCGTTCGATATGCTCATCGACGCCCGCGGACTCCTACGGGTCTGAGATCTCGAGTTGAATCTCGATCGTCGATTGTTTGAGGCGCAGCCGCCGCACCGCCTGCTCCGCGCCAAGCACCAGGCTGGACACGAACCCCATGGCATGCTCGAGGGTGCGAAAATTTCTCTGGTCGGTGCCCATCGGGAAGAAGTCGGCCGACACCGCGTACGCCGGCGTGGCCTCCCCGCCCTCGTCTTCGAACATGTGCCGACGCACGGTAATGGTGCCGGTGCCGTTTCCGCGAAGGACGTCCTCGTCAATGTCGGCCGCGTGCACGACCATTGTCTTCACGACCATGGAGTGCCCTTTCCTCCCCGCATCTGCGCCTTGCCGTCGGTGGTCGCGCCGCGGGGTGCATACCGCTCCGTTGGATTGTACCAAAAAAACGACTTCCGTCAGGCTACCCAACGGGGTGGTTTCCGGGTAGGCCCGGCGCCTGATTACGCTCGGGTCGGCGAGAACGACGCGCTCTCGCGCCTCATCTGGAGTCCGGGAAAATCCTTCGGCAGATCGTCCGCGAACTGGATCACATCGCCCACCCGCGTTTCGCTGCTTCCGACGGCGCCGACCGGGACCTCGAGCGCCGAATGCGCGCCCGGGACCCAGAGGATAACCCGGCCCGGCGGGACGTGATTGTAGAGCCGTACCACCCGGCGCCCCGCGTCCAGGAACACGACGTCGATTGGAGCCCGCATGCCGATCGTCTGGATCCCTCTGCAGGGCACCAGCCAGACACCGTCGCCCAACGACAGCTTCCGGTGGCGGTACAGCCCGATCAGCCGCGCACGAAACCCGTCTGCGCGCTTGACGTCGACGCCGAGAAATGTTCCCCGTGTTTGGTTTACGACATACACGTCCGCACCCCGATCAGGGATTGAGCTGCTCCGGATTGGGGAGCGGCTGCACGGGCGGAGGCGTCGACGCCGGCCGGACGATGCTGGGCGTAACGAAGATCACGAGTTCGCTTTCGCCCCTCTGAAAGGTCGTACTCCGGAACAACTCGCCGATGATCGGGATGTCGCCCAGGACCGGCAGCTTGTTGACCACCTTGGAATCGGTATTCTGAATCAGGCCGCCGATCGCGAGAAACTGCCCGGGCTCCATCGCGACCGCGGTCTCGGCACGGCGCGACCGGATCGTCGGAATCGTAAAGCCGTTGGCGACGATGGCGTTCGCGAAGTCGAGGCTGCTCACCTCGGTCAGCAGGTTCAAGTTGATCGGGGCACCGGGCTGGACGACCGGCTTGAACTCGAGCCGAACGCCGAATTCCTTGAATGTAATCGTCGTCTGCCCGTTCGTGTTCACGGTCGGGATGGGCACTTCCCCGCCGACCAGGAGCTTGGCCGACTGGCCGTCCATCACCACGAGCCGCGGGTTGGCCAGGGTGCGCGCGGCATTGTGCTGCTCGAGGAAGTGGATCTCCCCGATCAGTGTTTGCAGCGCGCTCGCGGCCTGATTGGGTGCCGTGAACAGGCCGAAATCGAAAATCCCGGGAGTCCCGAGGAAGGGACTGCTCGTGGTCCCCCCGCCGTACCGCACGCCGATGTCCCTCAGCGCCGTGCGGTTGATTTCCGCCACCACCGTGGCGATCTGGATCTCGACCGGGTTGTGCACCCGGACCGTCATGACGACGTTCTTGAAGTACGTCTTCGCGATCGACTCGACTTTCGCCAAGTCGTACCCCGTTTCGACGACCCCGTCGATGCGGACCGTATCCGGACCCGTGACGGTCACCGTGACACCGGGGTAGTCGTGCAGGCCGGCCTGGAGCTGTTGCGTGATCACGTCGGTGGGAGACGCGCTCGGTTGCCGGACGGTCAGCCGGTCCAGGACTCTGCCGAACGCCCCGGCGATTTGCTCGGCCTGGGCCCTCGCGGCATCGGTCCCCACCGTCCCGTCCAGCACGACGATTCCGGCGACGACGTTGGCCCGGATGCCCGGCTCCCCGAGCACGTCCTGCAACGTCTTGGTGAGATCCGCGCTGCTGGCCGCGGCGACGACGATGCGGTAGGTGCTGACTCCCGCCGCCGTCCAAACGGTGAGGGTGGTCTCGCCGATGTGCTTCCCGAGGATCATCAATTGATTCCTGGTGATCACGTTCACGTCCGCGATCTCCGGCGCGGCGATCACGACGCGCTGGAGGTTCACGACGTTGAGCAGCCGGCCGTAGTTCAGCGGGACGACGAGCGCCGGGATTCCCTGCGCCTGCCCGGCCGGCGGCACCAAGGCTACTGCGACGAAAAGCGCGACGACTACTCCGATCGAGCGACGCATCGTTGACATCTTCTCCCCCCCAAAATGACACATGCCGTGCCGGCGACCGTTACCGCGGCGGGCTCGGTGTGCTTGCAAACCCTGGCCCGTGGCCGCTGAACTGATAGTAGGCTCTTACGAACCCGGGGCCCGCCACGACCACGAAGAGGGCCGGAAGGATCAGGAAGATGAGCGGGAACAACATCTTCACCGGCGCCTTGTACGCCTTCTCCTCGACCCGCTGGCGCCGGCGCGTGCGGGCCTCGTCTGATTGCACGCGCAGCACGGCCGCGATGTTCACGCCGAACTCCATCGCCCGCACGAGCGTGGAGGTAAAGGATACCAGATCTTCCACTCCGGTGCGGGTTCCGATGGCCTTCATCGCCGCGGCGCGCTCACCGCCGAGCCCGACCTCATCCAGGTAGACCCTGATCTCTTCGGCGATCGGCCCGCGTTGCCGCGCGGAGACCGTCTCCAGCGCCTGGTCCAGACCCAGCCCCGCCTCCACGGTCACGGTCAACAGGTCCAGGGCTTCGGGCAGCTCCCGGATGATCTTCGTCTGCCGCCGCAGGATGGCGCGGCGGAGCATGATCTCGGGCCAGAGATAGACGAGGCCCGCGGCCGCGACCGCGAACAGGAGCGGTGAGCCGGCCGGGACGCGCCGGCTGAGGACGAACACCACCACGCCCACGCCGACGGCCCGCAGCCACTTCCAGGCGATCCAGACGACGGGATCGGTCCGGCGGTTGCCGGCGCGCACGAGATTGGCCCGCACGGCCGCGAGGGACGCGGCCGGAGTAAATCTGATCACGATCCTGCCCACGGCGTTCACGACCGGGAGCAGCGCCCGCTTGGAGAACGGCAGCGCGAGCGTGGCCTCCCGGGGCATCCCCAACTCCCCGATCTCCCGCAGGCGCTCGGCCACCAGTTGCTTCTCCGGCGCACGTTGCAGCATCGCGGTCGCCGCGAGCAGGACCGTCGCAAACACCAGCGCCCCGATGAGCGTTGGGATCATCGCGTCCGCCCCTTGGAGCGAATTCCCGCCGCCATGTCAGACCTCGATCCCGACAATGCGCCGGATAAAATAGATCCCCAGCAGCTGCAGGACCACCGATATGATGAGCATGACATGGCCTATCTGGGTCGTCACGAGGAACTCTGTGTAGTCCCGCAGCCCGAGAAAGAGAATCACCATCAGGATGGGTGGAACCAGGACGATGATTATGGCCGAGAGGCGCTGCTGCGCGGTGAGCACCCGGATGAAGTTCTTCAGCCGGACGCGCTCGCGAAGCGTCGCGGCCACCTGATCCAGAAGCTCCGCCAGGTTGCCTCCCACCTGCCGGTTGATCAAGATGCCGGCCACGGCCAAATCGAAATCGGCGCTGCGCAACCGCACCGCCATGTTCTGGAGCACCTCATCGATGCCGAGTCCGAGGTTCATCTCCCGCTGCGCGCGCGCGAACTCGGCCGAGATCGGGTAGGGATGATCGGATGCCACCATCGTGATCCCCTGGTTCAGGCCGAGTCCGACGCGGAGCGCCCCGGCGAGCGCCGTCAACGCGTCCGGCAGCTGCCGGTTGAACGCCTCGCGGCGCCGGTTTCGCTTCAGCAGCAGCCACAGAAACGGCGCGCCGGCGCCGAGGATCGCCGCCGGCACGACGACGAGACCGGTGCGGGTGACCGCGAGACCGAGGACCGCCAGCACCAGCCCGCTCACCGCGACGATCAGGAGGAACTCAAACGGCTTGACGGGCGTGTCGGCCGCGTCGAGCAGGCGCTCCAGATCGCGCCCGAGGTGCAACCCCGCCATCGCGCGGTCGATCGACGGGATGCCGCTCCACCGCGCGCCGGCGACGGACGTCGCGGCGCGCACGGGACGGACGAACCCGCTCAATCGCTCCACGGTCACCAGGCGCGGCGTCATCGCCCGGCTGAGCAGCAGCCCGGCAATCCACAGGGTGGTGATGAACACGAGCCCAGCGGTCAGCCACATCGTGCGATCCTCACCGCAGAAAGATGGAGAGGGGCAGATCGACCCCGGCCGGCTTCAACCGATCGTAGAAGCGCGGCCGGATGCCGGTGAACTCATGCCGGCCGCGCACCCGCCCGTCGGGGTCGACGCCCTGTTGAACGAAGACGGCGATGTCCTGCATCGTGATGATGTCGCCCTCCATCCCCGTGACCTCGGAGACCTTCGACACGCGCCGGACGCCGTCGATGTAGCGCCCCACGTGCACGATCACGTGGATGGCGGCGGCGACCTGCTCGCGAATGGCGCGGGTGGGAAGCTCCAACCCGGCCATCATGACCATCGTCTCGATGCGCGACAGGCCGTCGCGCGGCGCGTTCGCGTGCACGGTGGTCAGGCTGCCCTCGTGGCCGGTGTTCAGCGCCTGCAGCATGTCGAGCGCCTCGCCGCCGCGCACCTCGCCGACGATGATCCGGTCGGGGCGCATCCGCAGCGCGTTCCGGACCAGATCCCGGGTGGTCACCTGACCCCGCCCCTCGATGTTCGGCGGACGGGTTTCGAGGCGCACCCAATGCTCGTGCTTGAGCTGGAGCTCGGCCGAGTCCTCGATGGTAATGATGCGCTCCGTGGCCGGGATGAACATGCTGAGCACGTTGAGGAGCGTGGTCTTGCCCGCCCCGGTGCCGCCCGTGACCACCACGTTCAACTTCGCCTGCACGGTGGCGCGCAGGACATCGGCGATCTCGGCCGTGAGCGTCCCAAACGCGATGAGGTCGTCGGCGACGTAGGGATCACGCGCGAACTTCCGGATCGTCAGGCACGGCCCGTTGAGCGAGAGCGGTGGAATGATAGCGTTCACCCGCGAGCCGTCGGGCAGCCGCGCGTCGACGTACGGCTGGGCCTCGTCGATCCGGCGTCCGACCTCGGAGACGATCTTCTCGATGATGCGCATCACGTGCTGGTCGTCCCGGAACCGGATCGCGGTGGGGAAGATCTTGCCCGCCTGCTCGGCGAACACCACGTTGGGACCGTTCACCATGATCTCGGTGATGTTGGCGTCGCGCACCAGCGACTCGATCGGCCCGTAGCCCATCGCCTCGTCGGCGATGTCGGCGATCAGCCTGACCCGGTCACCGCGCGTGAGGAGCTCGGTTCCGGAATCGAGGATCCGGCCCACCTCCCGCTCGACCTCTTCGCGCGTCCAGGTGCTGCCGCGGCGCCCGAGCTCTTCGACGAGCCGGCGATGCACGTCGTTCTTCAGCGCCTGATAGGGCTCCGACCACTCGCGGTCGCCGATCTCGTCAAGCCGTTTACGCAGTGACACGGTCCATTCTCCCGGTATAAGCCATTACCGTCTTGGCGAGCGCCCGGACCTGCTGGGCAAACGGCGTCTCGGGTCCGCTCATCACGAGCGGCACGCCGCTGTTGGCCGATGCGATCACCCGGTCGTCCCGCGGCAGGAGCGCCGTGAATTTCATTCCGAGGGCCTTCTCCACGTCGCGGCGGGGAAGCGAGAGCCGCTCGTCGGCGCGATTCCCGACAAGCAACAGGTTCTGCGCGGGGAAGCGGAGCTGCGCCAGCATCTCGAGCAACTGGCTGGTGTCCTTGAGACACACCACGTCCAGCGTGGTGAGGACGACGGCCAGATCGGCGACCTCGAGCGCCGCCAGCATCGCCTCGAACGACGAGACGCTGGCGTCGACCACGACGAGGTCGTAGAGCCCCTGCAGGACGTTCAGCCCCTCGCGGAAACGGTCGGGCGGAATCTCTTCCGCCAACTCGGTGCGGCGGGGCGCGGCCAGCACTTCGACCCCGCTCTCGTGCCGGTGCAGGAACCGCTCGGCGATCTCGGCGGAGAGCGTCTGGCTCATCTCGCGAATCGTGCGCTCGGGCTGGATATTCATGAGCGCGGCGACGTCGCCGAAGTACAAATCGCCGTCCACCAGGGCCACCCGGCCGTCCTGCATCCCCTTGAGGGCGATGGCGAGGTTGACGGCGACCGTCGTCTTTCCGACGCCGCCTTTGCTCCCCATCACGCCGAGGACCAGACCGCGGCGGGTGCCCACCACGTTGTCCAGGTCGCCCGTCTCCGCCAGCACGTGCAGCACCGCGGCCTCGTCCAGCGGGGCGCTGAGGATCTCCCGCGCCCCGGCCCGCATCGCCTGGCGGAGATCGTCCGGCGAGGCCGGATGGGGCGAGACCAGCACGATGTACATCCCGGGATAGCGGCGCGACAACTTCGCGGTCAGATCGAATCCGCTGGCCTCCCCCAAACGCGTCGCCAGGAAGACGAGCTGCGGCGCGCGGTGCGCCACCACATCCTCGAGCGCGTCGGCCTGTACGACCTCGGCCACGACGCGCGCGCCGGGGTGCTTGAGGACCGTGCCTTCGATCAGGGCATGGAGCGCCTGATCCCCGGCCGCTACGACGATGCGAAGAAGCGCTGCCACGACGGTCCTCTCAACGTATGCTCACTCCCTAGAACGACACTGTCTGCTTCTGCCCGCCCCGCCAGATCTCGATCGTCTGGCTGGGCGCCGGCGCCGGCGCGACCTGCTGCACGACGACGACGGGGCGAGGAACGCTCGGCGCCGCGGCGGCCGGACGCGGAGCGGGCGCCCCGGACCCGTTCAACGCGGTCACCGTCGTCTGGCCTCGAGTCTCCACGATGGCCTTCGACCCGGCGGGCCGCAGCGCGAGGCGCACCCGCCCGCTGTTGTCGATCTGCGTGAGCGCCTCCACTTGGTCGGGCGTCAGCGCGAGAGTCACCGACGTCGTGACCTTGGCCGGCTGTCCCGGCTTCTGACTGGGCTGCTGCGCGGCGGCAAGCACAAGAGCATTTTGCAGAAAGATTCGGGAGATCTGCTGTCCACCTTCGGGGGTCACGGTGGCCACCACGTCGACCCGGTCCCCGGGCGCGACAAACCCGGCCACGTCCGCGACCTCGTTCATGGCGAGCGTGACCGCCCGCATGCCCTTCGGCACGACGTACGACAGGCTCGCGCCCACGTCGGCGGGGGCCAGCATGTCGGAGATCACCTGCTCGCCGTCGTAGATGTCGGTCGTGGCCACGTGGTTCACGGCCTCGCCGGTGCTGTGGAGCGCCCTGGGGTGCACGGCGGACGCCGGCACCTGGCGCACCTCGAGATCGGCCGCCGTGATGATCTGACGGGTCTGGATCGCTTTCTTGGCCACGACGACGCCCACCATCGGCACCGGCGGCGCCACTGCGTTTCGGCGCTGCAGCGTCTGCAGGTACCCGATGACGACCCCCGTCGTAATAAGCGCCAGGAACACGGCAAGTACCGGTACCACCCATCTACGATTCATCGCGCTCGTCTCCCCTCGTACCCAATCGCGTGACTATAGCGACCTCATGTGCGAGAACCCGACGACGTAGGTCGTGGGCTGAAAGTTAAAGCTGCCGATAAAAGGGACCGCTCCTGTAATCGGCGTGACCGTCTGCACTTGGTAGGTGGCAAGCACCTGCACGACGCGGTCGCCGTTACTGTCAGTATAGCGCCAAATCCCGACGCATAGCGTGGAAGCCGGACAGGTGCATGCCGTGGTCGCAGCCGCAGTCGCGGAGCCGCCCGTGGGGGTGCAGGTCTGGGTCGTCGTCGGAGACAGAAATCCGGCGGTTGCCTGGACGCGCGCGACGATGGCCCCGTCGTAGGGACAATTGGACGTTCCGTTCGTCGTCGCCGGGTCGCACCACGACTCCATCCCGAGCCGGGTGCCTTCGCGAGCCGCGTTCGTGATCACCAGCCACGAGCCGAAGACGCGTCCGAATTCGAACGTGAGAAACACCAGCACCAGAAGCAACGGCGCCAGCAGGACGATCTCCAGGGCAAATGTTCCCCGTTCGTTCCTCATTATCCGCCCGTTTCGCCTGCGCGGCAGGCCACCCGCGTGCGCGGGTGGCCTGCCGCAAGATTGATCTTCCCCCGATCGAACATCACCGTACACTACCGTACACTATGGTACAGTACCGTCTTACGGTGCGGACAGGGTGTTGACCCAGCTCTGGATCGAGTTGATTGCACCCGTCAGCACGCCTCTCAGCAAGAATGCCGCCGCGATCAGGAAGAGCACGACAGCCAGAATCAACAGGACGTACTCAATAGACCCCTGCCCGCGCTCCTCTCGGTGCAGCCAGGACACCAGCCAAGCCTGCAAGAACGTGATCAGCGCCATGTTCGTCAGACCCTCCTTTCTTCGCAGAATCCGTGTCTCCTTTGCACCCTCACCATACCGGCGGGATCGACCGCGCACCACTACCCGCCTCGGGTAGTTTCAGGGTAGTGTGGCGATGATAGACATTACGGTGCGGACAGGGTGTTGACCCAGCTCTGGATCGAGTTGACTGCACTAACCAGCACGTCTCTCAGCAAGAATGCCGCGGCGATCAGGAAGAGCACGACAGCCAGAATCAACAGGACGTACTCAATAGACCCCTGCCCGCGCTCCTCTCGGTGCAGCCAGGACACCAGCCAAGCCTGCAAGAACGTGATCAGCGCCATGTTCGTCAGACCCTCCTTCCTCGCAGAGTCCGTGCCTTCTTTTGCACCCTAACCGTATCCGCCCGGATCGACTGCGCGATACTACCCGCCCCGGGTAGTTTCGGGGTAGTGCGACAACGACGAGCCGTTTACGGGGGCGCCCGGCTGCGTTATCGTTGGGGGGTGCGCCCGCGGGTGTCTCTCCGGCACAATCCCCAGGCGATGGTGGTCACCGCCTTCGCCCTCCGAGTGGCCGCGATGTTGCTCTCACACAGCTACGAATTCCCGTCCGCCCAGGACCACTACCTGTTCGGCACGGAAATGGGACGCGTCGCCCGTTCATTGGCGATCGGTCACGGCTTCGCCTCGCCGTTGCACGGGGAGACGGGGCCGACGGCAATGGTCGGTCCGGTATATCCTCTGCTGATCGCGGCGACCTTCAAAGTGCTGGGAATCTACACGACGGCGTCCGCGGTCGTGTTGCTGACCCTGAACGCGTTCTTTTCGGCGCTCACCGCGGCCGTGGTCTATTTGACCGGAAAGACGGCCTTCGGCGACCGCGCCGGGGCGTGGGCGGGATGGGCCTGGGCGTTCTATCCGTTCGCCGTCTATTGGCCGATCGTATGGGTCTGGGATACCAGTCTGTCCGCGCTGCTGTTCGCCCTGGTCTTCCTTGCGACGCTGCGCCTGGCGGGTTCGATGGGCGCGGCTGATGGCGCCTGGTACGGCCTCCTATGGGGCGTCGTCGTGCTGACCAACACAACGTTCCTTCTTTTGCTCCCCGTGTTTCTCGGATGGCTCGGCTACCGCGCGGCGGGCCGCCGAGCATCCTGGCTCCGTCCGGCGGCCGCTGCCATTATCGCGTTTGGAATCACACTGGCTCCCTGGCTCATTCGCAACGATCTCGTGTTCGGTCACGTGCTCCTGCGCTCAAATCTTGGATTGGAGCTTGTCCTCGGCAATACTCCCGGCGCCAACACTCCCCGGGCATGGCAGCGGCTTCACCCCGCGGGCAATCCCGCCGAAATGCGCCGATACCGGACGATGGGTGAGCTCCGCTACATGGCGGAGAAGCAGCGCCAGGCCCTCGACTTCATCACCCGGCACCCCGGGGACTTCGCCCGCGTAACCATCGTGCACATTGTCTTTTTTTGGTTCGGCGTAGGATCGCCGGCCCGCATCCTCCAGTTCCCGGAGGTACTCTTCGGCGCGCTCACGGTTCTGGCATTTGCCGGCCTGTGGGCGGCCGTGGTCCGGCGTTCCCCGGTGAGTCTTCCGTTTGCCGCGGTCGCGGCGGTCTTTCCGCTGATCTACTACGTCACCCATCCGGACCCGCGGTTTCGACACCTGATCGAGCCGCAGCTCATCGCCCTCGCGGCGTACGGCGGCCTCACGGCATGGCGGCGGGACCGTCCTACGGCGCGGTGAGGGACGCGCGGCGGTCAGTGCGGGCGAAGGACGATCACGTTGTTCAGAACGATGGCGAGGTACAACACCACCGTCACGCGGGCGGCGACGAGAAGGCGCGCCGGCGCGGGGCGTCCCCCGTTCGTGCTGCGGACGATGAGAATCGCAAGAAACACCAGGGCAAACGCCTTGAGCACGGGGGCGAGGGGCGTGAAGACCAGACCGGTCAGGAACGCGTTCCCCTCGTGTGCGACTTTCGTCACGATCGCGAAATATGTGGTTGCCAGATCGACGACCTGGAGCAACGCGAGGAGCCAGAACAGCGTCCACAATTGCCCGGAGAGGCCGTTGCGGGCGGGAAACCGGGTGGCGAACCGACCGTTCACCGGGTCGTCTGTCATACCATTCATGGCCATAGGCTTCTCGGACGCAGCCCGACCCACCTGTCGCCCACCTGAAAACCACCCGCCAGGGTAGGTCGCGACGGTATCTTCGAACGTTATATTTGGGCACGGAGGCGCCGCCGAACACTGCGGCGCCGATCCAGACGAACGGCAGGCAGGTGGCCAGTGTGTCCCGAATCGAAAAGGCGCGGTATCAGAGCATCAGCATGAGCGCGCCTTCCACGTTACCGGTGCGGGCCGGACACGGCCACGAGGCGGCCGCCAGAGCGGCCTCCGGCACGATTTGGATCGTGCTACCCACCTACAACGAAGCGGAGAATCTACGCCGCATCATTCCTGCGCTCGAGGCCCAGGCGGCGGGCAGGCCGCGCCGGATTCTCATCGTCGATGACGCCAGCACCGACTCCACCGCTTCCGTCATTGAGGAATTTCACAAAACCTACGACAATATCGTGCTGTACCGGCGGCTCGGAAAGCGTGGACTCGGCTCGGCGCTGCGGGAAGGCCTGACGCGCGCTCTCGCCGATCCCTCCTGCGACCGGATCTGCACCCTCGACGCAGACTTGTCGCACGACCCACACGAACTCGGTTCGCTTCTCGCGGCGGCTGATGGGGCGGGGTTCGTCCAGGGGAGTCGATATGTCCGGGGAGGGCACATCTCGAATTGGCCGTGGCATCGGCGGTTGATGAGCCGGACCATAAACTGGGTCTGCAGGCTGATGGGCAGCCATCACGCCGAGAATACGACGAATTACCGCGTGTATGATCGAACCGCCGCAACCGAAGCCATCAAGGCCACGGCCTCGAGCGGTTTCGAATGGATCGTGCTGGCGAGTTTGGCCATCCAACGCGCCGGCATTTCAACTGCCGAAGTACCCATTACGTTCAGAGACCGCCAAGCGGGAAAGAGCAAGCTAAGTCTCTCGGTGGCCTGGCGGTACAGTGTCTTTCTCCTCGGGGCGCTGGTGAAGAGCAGAATCCGAAGTCTGGTTCATCTGCCCGCAAGGAGATCTGCGTGGAGGTAGCCACCGAAGCCCGTACTGCGCCCGCATCGGAGGAACCGGCCCCAGCCCCGCCACTCACGTGGGAAACTGTTGCCCGCTTTGCCGCCGCCGCGGCCGGCGCGATCACCGTCCATTTTGGCTGGCAATTTTGGATGTCGGGAAAACTCTTCATCTATCATGAAATTGCGGCGATGGATCTCCTTGTCTACGCGGTCGGCTTCATGTTGTTTTGGCTCGCACTGGTTGACGCCCCGCGGTGGCGGCGTTGGACGGGCCCCCTCATCTTGGCCGCGGTCGTGCTCACGACGGTAACCGGTGTCTATGTGTGGACCCATAGCGTACTGTCAATCTACGGCACCGACGACATTGCGTTTCAGCATTACAGCGCCACGCTCGTGCTGCGCGGCATCGACCCGTATGCGGTTTCGATGCGTCCCGCTCTCGAGAGGTTTCACATGCCATTGCAATTTTCAACACTGCTCCAAAATGGAACGATTATCGATCGCGTGTCGTGGCCGGCGGGGTCGTTCCTGATTTTTGTGCCGTTCGTGGCCCTGGGCGTCTCTGATGTCCGCTGGGTGGTCCTGCTATTCCATTTAGCGGCTACCGGGGTTGTCTACTTTGCGACACCCGTGCGTGTGCGTCCGTTGGTCCTTCTCCCGGTGTTCGGCGCTCAGGAATTGATAGAGTTCACGGGAGGGGGCGTCGTCGATTTTCCGTGGGTGGTCCCCGTGTTGCTCATGGTCATCTGGCGGCGCCGCCCAGCGCTAATGGGACTCTGCTACGGGGTAGCATGTGGAATCAAACAAGTACCCTGGTTCCTCGCGCCCTTCTTGTTGGTTTATCTCTTCAAGGACAGCAAGAATCGCGTACACGGCACACGGCAGCGACTCGTCAGTCTTGCTTCGTTCGCAGTGCCGGCCATCGCGGTCTTCCTCGGGATTAATGCTCCGTTCATCGTTCACGACCCCGTCAACTGGATTCTGGGAACGCTCGCACCCGCGATCGGGAACCCGATCCCGTTCGGCCAGGGACCGTCAACCCTCACCCAGTTGGGCTTTCCTGTACCAACGGACGCGTACGTGATCATGACAGCTGCGATTGCCTTTCTTCTGCTCATCAACTATGTTGTCTATTTTCGTCAACTTCGCAATCTGATGTGGTTCTTCCCGGCGCTGATCGCGTGGTTCCTTCCGCGTAGTCTGCACAACTATTTTGTCTTTTGGATTCCGATCATGGCCCTGGTACTCGGGCTCGAGGCCGCGACGCCCGTAGACATCGGTACCCATGCGGTCTAACGCCGCAAGGCCTGCCAAGCCCGACCTATTGCAGCCATCGCTCGCACGATTGTCTGTCTTGGTGGTGCTGCTGCTAATGATCAGCGTGGGTGTCGGCGCGATCGCTCGTGGACCTGGGCATCCCGTCGCTGTCCAGATAGTTGGCATGAGCGATCCGTCGAAGGTGGGGGTCGTAACGCGCATAACCCTGAGGGTTACCAATCACGGGACTACAGCCATTGCGCCCGTCTTTGCAACATTTTCATCGTCGTCGACCCAGTTTTATCCCATCTCATGGCGACGCACGTCGGGACCGGCGTCGCTTGCGCCGGGCGCGATCGGTTCGTACGATGTCCAGCCGCCGCCAGGCACGGGCATCGCCGTTAGCGATGAATTTGTGGTTCGGATGGGCGACACTCGGACGCACACTTACGCCGTCTCCCCACCAACGCGGGGGGACCTCGAATCCCGGCTCGCCCTCGTCAATCCAGGGTTCACGTGGTGGGTTACGGATCCGGCAACGGGCCAGCCCACGCCTTTCGGATGGCAGCCCACAAGTTTCGGGGCGCCCCTAGGGCCCGACCTTGGGGTTCAGCATTCTATCATTGCCGGCCGTCAGGCGTTGGCGTTCCGGATCAGCGACGGCGTGCGCACCGCTCGCTGGCGGGCAGTTCGTGTTGATCAGAACGTCAACGGAAACCGGCAGCTCGCCGCGTTGGTCGACAACGGCCTTTCGGTGTTCGTCTATCCCACCTTCAACTATACGCAGGGCTTCGCGCCGACCGGTTCGGCGCAACCCGGGAACGCATTGGGTATTCAGATCATCGGCGATTCGCGACTTCTGTGGATTCTATTTTCAGACACGGGTGCGGGCTGGTATGTAGGGCGCGACTACGCGGTTGTTGTGCTTCGGTCGCCCTTGAACCAGTGGACTCATCATCGCGTCGATCTCCGGGCGATGTATCGAAGGCTCCATTGGACCACCCCCCATAACGTCCTGTTCAGCCTCTTTGCCGCGACCCGCAACGGATCCACGATGCCTGGGCCGGCGTTCGGACAGATCATCCCTGGCGCACTGGGTCGATCGCACGCCGGCGCCCAAGCGCGCCGGCCTGCCGGCGCGAGGTAGCCTGGGTTCGGTGGCTTCGCGCCTCACGCTCGGAGGGCAGGCGGTGATCGAAGGGGTGATGGTGCGATCGCCTCGATTTGTGTCCGTCGCCGTCCATACACCGCAGGGGCGCTGCGACGTCGATACACAGTACCTCCCCTCGCTGCTCCAGTCCGGACGGTGGCTCCGCGTGCCGCTGCTCCGGGGGGTTGCCGCTCTCATCGAGAGTCTGTCCGTGGGCACACGGGCGTTGGCCGCATCCGCCCGTCGAGCTTCGCCCGACGGGCCCGCCCTGAGCCGGCAGAGAATCGGCCTGATTCTGACCCGGAGCCTGGCAATTTCGATTGCCCTGTTCTTCCTTGCCCCGGCGCTCCTCGCGCGCGCGTTCGGCAGCGTGGTGACATCCGGTCTGGGTCAGAACCTGCTCGAGGGCGCGATCCGCATCGCATTTGTGCTGGGATTCCTCCTGGCCATCGGACGCATCCCGGCGATTCAACGCGTCTTTCAATACCATGGCGCCGAGCACAAAGTCATCCACGCATACGAGGCGGGCCTACCGCTCGACGTGGTCTCGGCGAGACGGACAAGCCGGTTTCACCCCCGCTGCGGGACGACGTTTCTCCTCATCGTGTTGTTGGTGGCCGTCGTGGTGTTTGGGGCGTTGGGACATCCGTCGCTGCCGGTCCGGCTGGTCGAGCGCATCGTGCTGCTGCCCCTCGTAGCCGCCGTCAGCTACGAGTTGCTGCGGCTGGCGCAGCGGTTCCGGGGTTTCCGCGTGTTCGCTGTTCTCGGACTCTGGCTGCAGCGTCTGACCACCCGGGAGCCCGACGATCAGCAACTGGGCGTCGCCCTCGCGGCCCTGAACACGGTGCTCGCGAGGGAGCGCGAGTGGAGCGACCGCACCCGCGGCACCACCCCTTGACGCCCGTGGCCGAAGACAGGCCCGCGCATCGGCCGCGCGCCGGGCGAAGCCCCCTGCCGAGCGGAGGGGACATCGTCTTCATGACGGTGCTCTACCTGCTGCTGGTGCAACGACCGACCTTCGTGTTCAGCGATGCCTCGACAGGCTGGCACCTCGTGACCGGACAGTATATCCTCGACCACCTGCGCGTGCCGCACCGCGACTTGATCTCGTACACGCACGCCGACAAAGCCTGGGTGCCGTACGAGTGGCTTTTCGACGTCGTAGCGGCGCTGCTGGTGCGGGCCGGGGGCCTCCCGCTGCTGGCCGTCGTCACCGCGTCCGCGATCGCGTTCTTGTTTGCCCTGCTCTACAGGGACGCGCGCAGGAGGGGCTTGCAGTTCCACATCGCGCTCGCGATCACGCTGACGGGCGCACTCGCGTCATCCATACACTGGCTCGCACGCCCGCACCTCGTCACATTCTTCGGCGTCTACATCTTTGCCGGCTGCCTCGAAGCGCTGCACCGCAATCAAATGTCCGCGCTCGGCGCAGGCGGCGCGCTCGCGGTGACGATGGCCGCGTGGTCGAACGCGCATCCGGCGTTCATCATCGGCTTCGCGATGGTCCTAATCTACCTTGCGGCCGAGGCGGTCGCGGCGATGACGTTGCCACCCGGAGAGGCGCGCGCAGGCGCCCGGGCCCGGACCGCGGCGCTTGCCGGCATTCTGGTGACCGTGCTCGCGGCGTCGCTGCTCAATGCCAGCGGCGTGTCGCTGTATCCGTATATCGCGGCGCTTCTCCGCGCCGCCCCGCTCCGGAGCAGCATCACGGAGTGGATGTCGCCGGTGTTTGGCGGCCAACTATATGGCGTGTGCCTGGAGTTGTTGTTCGCGGCCATCGTGATCGGGCTGGCGGCGTCGCGCCGGCGGCTCTGGCTGGGTCAGCTGCTCCTTCTACTCGCGTTCGCACACCTCGCCTTGAGCGCGGCGCGAAACGTGCCGCTGTTTGTCATCGTCGCGATCCCGGTGGCCGCAGACCTTCTGGCGCAGGCCGACATCCGGACGCTGATCGGCGCCGGCGGGCGTTCCCCGGACAGGATCGGCGCCGCGGCGGCATACTGGCGGCGGCTCGCCGCCACGTTCGACGCCATGGAACGGCTCTGCACGATGCATCTCGTTCCGATCGCGACCGTTGTCGTACTGGCCTCCTCCTGCGTGGCGGCGACCCATGTTCGAGGGGCCCCTGCCCTGGTGTCTTCCGGATTCGATCCCCGGGACGTGCCAACGACGACCCTCACGTACGTGACGCGCGCCGGGCTGCGCTGGGACCGTGGCCTGGCCCTGGACAACTGGGGCGGATACATCCGCTATGAGACCGGGCAGCGCGTTTTCGTCGACGACCGCCTGGACTTTTACGGAAGTGCCTTCATCCAACGCTACCGGCAGACGCTCGGCGCCGGGCCGGGATGGAACACGCTCCTGGACGAGTACGGCATCGCATGGGTGCTCGTCCCGAGGAGCACCCCCCTGGCCGGCGCCCTCGAGCAGACGACGGGATGGCGGCTTGCGGCCGCGGATGCGGCCGCCGACCTCTTTGTACGGAGCCCGGCCCGATAGGGACCGGGCGGGGTATTGGCGAAAGGTGGCGCAGTTGACGCGATCAGACATCGCGCCATGATACCGTGGGGGGGGTGGAATATATGAAGCGCGCGGTGGGATTCATCGCTCTGGCCACATGTCTCGCGGTCTGGGCCCCGCCGGCCGGCGCCCAGACGGCCCCGAAGGACACGATCACGGGAACGGCGCCCTTTACGCTCGGGATGGCGTCCGCGGACGCGCTCACGGCCGACCCGTCGCTCACCGCCGTCACCACGACCGTCTGCGGGACGCCCGCGCACGGGGCCGCCTACGGCAGCCGGGTTACGGCGCCGGTCGGCGGCTATCCGTACGCGGCGAGCCTGGTGCTGTGCTTCTCGGAGGACAAGCTGGGCGCCATCGTGCTCACGTGGCCGCAGGGCACGTTCCGGCAGGATACCGTCCGGTGGCAGCTCGCCACACGGGCGGTGGCAGCGCAGCTCGCCGCTTCCTACGCGCCGGGCCTCCTCAGGCGGTACGCGGTGGACGATGACATGGGCGCCGTCATCGAGATGGCCGACGGACAGGGCAACCTGCTGACCATGACCTCGGACCCGGGGGATGATCCGGATATCGCCGTCACGTACGTATCGGCGGGCTACGATCAGGCGGTCAACGGCAAGCGCGCCACGGTCACCTCGTACTAGCCGCCAAAAGACTACCCGCAAGGGTAGTAGGCCGCCGGACGGCGCACCTGATACTGTTTTCTCGCTGGGACGCGTGGAGCGCTCCGGTCAGGGTTGATTATGGTCGTTCGTGGGCCCCGCCGCCGAGGCGGGACGTCCGGATGCTCCGTCGGGGGTTGATGATGCGGAGGGCGGCGGCACGCTGGGTACGGCGCTTTGCGGGGGACGAACAGGGCTCGGTGTTTCTCATCGTGGGCACGTTTCTCATTTTGCTGCTCTTTGTCGGGATGGCGACCGACTTCGGGATCGTGCTGCGGTTCCGCCGGGCGATGCAGAACGCGTGCGACTCCGGCGCCCTGGCCGGGGCGCAGGCGCTGCCGGCCGCCGCCCCGGCGCAAAACGAGGCCACCCAGTACGCGTCGGCGGACATGACCGCGAGCCGAATCCAGTGGGATAGCCTTACCGCGACGGCGGAGGATGTCAACTTTCAGGCCGACAGCGTGAACCCGAAGCAGGTCCAGGTCACCATCGGGGCCACCGTGCCGCTGTTCTTCTTGAAGATTCTCGCGCCCTCGATGAACGTCGCCGTCCAGTGCGCCGCGCGCATCGTGCCGGTGACACAGACCGGGCTGCAGCCGGTCGGGATGCTCCAAAGCACGTACACTCAGATCCAGAAGACGCTTCCAAACGGCACCACTAACTGTCCGTACATCTACCAGACCAACATCAGCGCCTGCGAGAACCAGACGGTCACCGACCCCACGACCAACACGGCATACACGCAGGTACCGGGCACCGGCGATACAGGGAACGCCGCGTCAGATTGGGCGATGACGATCAGCACCAGCAGCACGTGGGGAAGCGGCAACACCGGAACCCTCAACCTCAGCAGCCCCCTCTGCACCGCCGGCGGTGCTTCCGGGTTCGCGTGCGTGATGGAGAACGGTACGGGGTACGTGTCCTCGGGGACCTCCGGGCCGCCGCCCTATTGCATCAACGCGACCCAAAACATCAATACCGCGCCCGCGTGCTCACTGGTCCTTACAAAGCCCGGCATGCAGGCGGGGAGCGCGAACGGCAACACCGGGATCAGGGGCGGGATCTCGGCGCTCTGCCAGGCGGACAAGGGGCCCGTTGATCCAACCACCGGAAATATTTCTACGACGGGTGGGTACGCCGGGCAGCAGTCCAAGTGGATCGTCACCCTGCCGCTCCTCGACCCCAACATCTGGGCGACGGCCGCGGTGTCCGGGAGTTCGACGTCGATCGACATATGGGGATTTACGGCCTTCGAGCTCGATTGTCCGAAGATGGGGAACGGCACCCAGATGGGCAGCGGCCAAACGCTCACGATCTTCGGACGGTTCGTGAGCCTCGTGACGGCGGGCGTCGGCAACCCCAACGGCCCGAACACCGGCGTGACGACCATCATCCTGGTGCAATAGCACGGACGCAGCAAAACGGTCGGGCGGCGCGCTGCGGGTGGCCATGAACGCGGCGCTCCTGGCCAACCTGCTGGACGGGGCAACGACGTGGATCGGGGTGACGCGGTTCCATGGACAGGAAGTGGGCGCGCTCGCCTGGTTGGTGGTGAGGACGTGGGGGCTTGCGCCGGCGCTGGTCGTGTTGAAAGGCGGGGGCGCGCTCCTGATCCTCGGCATCGCGGCCGTGGGCACCGAGGGAGTGCCCCGATGGTGGCGGGCGACGTCGGATCAGCGGTGGGTCGTGATCGTCGCGCTGGGAGCGGCGACGGCATGGTTCGGCTACCTCGCGCTCCGCAATGCGGCCGGGATGTGGATGGTACACGGGATGACGAGTCAGTAGCCGGAGAGCCGAAATGAAGACGCAGCGCGGTCAGTCCACGGTCGAGCTCGTGCTTCTCATGCCGCTCCTGCTCGTGATGTTCTTTCTCATCTTCGAGATCGGGCGGGTCTTCGGGTCATGGTTGCTCATCACGAACGCGGCCAACGAGGGGGCGCGCTTCGGCGCCGTCCAGTGTGTGCCCTCGCAGACGTGCAGCGGCACGGACCCCACCACGTCGATCGTCCAGCAGGTCCACAACACCGCCTCGTTCCTCGACGTGCAGACGGCGACGTACTGCAATGCCTCGGGGGACCCGGTGCCGAACGGGACCACTTCGTGCGCCTTGGTGAACTGGTCGACCGATAATTCCGTCAGCGTCGTGGTCGCCTACCGGGTCGAGACGCTCATGCCCATCACCGGCTACGTCCCCTTCATCGGCAACCTCAACTATCCGGGGTACTTCGAACTCATCGCGGTCTCGAAGATGCACACGGAGCAGTAGGCGCCAGTTCATCACGCGAAGCTGTTGAACCGGGGGGGTCGACGTGAAGCGCGTCGCACTGATTCTTGCCGCGATTGCCCTGATGATGCCCGCGGGCGTTTCTGCCCAGAACCTGCAGGCGATCCGAGATCGCACGGCGCACCCGCCGATCCACGTGCGCGGCTCCGCGACCGCCTCGCCCACCGGATCCTCGCCAAAGACGATTCGGGATTTTTACGGTTTTTCGTCGCTCGCATCGACGACCAACGGCGCGGGCGAGGTCATCGCCATCATCGACGCCTACGACGATCCGACGATCGCCGGCGACCTCGGGGTATTCAACACCACCTTTCGCCTCCCCGCGATGCAAACACGTAACTGTCAAGTCGGCGCCGCGGGCGCACACACTCCCTGCTTCCAGAAAGTTTTCGCGCAACGCAAGCCAAAGGCGGACGGCGGCTGGGCGCTCGAGATCTCGCTCGATGTCGAATGGGCCCACGCCATCGCCCCGCAGGCAGACATCCTCCTGGTGGAAGCGCAGAGCAACAGCCTGGCGGATCTGCTGGGCGCGGTTACGGTTGCCTCCAACAACTCGGCCGTACATGTGGTGTCGATGAGCTGGGGGACGAACGAGTTCCTCTTCCAAGTATTGTACGACTCCTACTTCAATGTCGCGAACGTCATATTCGTGGCGGCCTCCGGCGACTACGGAAATCCGACGTGGCCGGCCGCATCGCCCTACGTCGTGGGGGTGGGCGGCACCATGTTTGCGAATGCGCGCTGCGCCGCGCGTGAATGCACCTGGAACGACGCCTACCTCGGCCTGCCGTACTCCTCGGGCGGCGGGCAAAGCGCCGTGGAGTCGGAGCCAAGCTATCAGACGGGCGTTCAAAGCACAGGCTGGCGAGGCATCCCGGACGTCGCCTACTACGCCGACATCAGTCCGGGCTACTCGGTGTATGACACGACGTCCTACAACGGGCAGAAGGGCTGGTTTGCCGTCGGCGGCACGAGCGCGGGGTCGCCTCAGTGGGCCGCGCTGTTCGCCCTCGCAGACCAGTTGCGGCACTGCGGCACCAGTGGTACCTGCCTGCCGGAGGGCTACTGGTCGCCGTACTCCCTGTACGGCGTGGCGGGGTATAACAGCATCACCACAGGGTGCAACAGCACCGGCCAGTGCGCCAATCCATCAGGAGGGTATAGTTTCGTGACCGGCCTCGGGAGCCCTCAGGCGCCGACATTGCTGCCAGCCTTGTCTTCGGCGCCGTAGGTGCGGCGGCGCTCGCCGAGATTACTGGTGCCGGTGCCGTAGGTGGTTCGGTGTGCCGCGGCGCGCCGACACCAGGAGCAGTAGGAGCTCGATCATGAGAAACGCGATCACGAGGGCGCCGACCACGACCGCCACGACCACGAAATTATCCCGTTGATTGCCTGACAACGCCGGAAGAGCCGACGAGAGCGCTCCCCGTACCGACTGAACGACGGACCTCCAGAGATCCCCAAGCAGCGGCGGCAATCCCGACAGCCCTGCCTGCACCCAGCGCACCACCCACGTCACGGCCTGCTGGAGATCAGCCGGAATCTCACTCAGCGTCATCTCAGGTCACCCCCGTGTCCCCAAGATAGGAACGCTGTGCCATGTCCCAATCAATCGAGTATTACTTTCCAAATCAACAGTAGCACATCCGGTGGCTCGTGTCTCTTTGCCGCGTGTCTAGGCCGGTTTTGAGCTGGGCACCTAGATAGTAGGCGCCCGGCGCGCAGGTGTTTCAATGGGCCATGGCGGGCCCAATGGCCGGTTGGGAGGGGCAGAGCCGCGTGGATTCATCCCCCGAATCGCACCGTAAGTACCTAGATCGGGTCCGCGGCGCACTTGAGAAGGTGCGAAGGGTCCTGGGGGATTTGGATCCGCACACGCCCGGCTCGGCGCGGGCGCTCGACCGGACGGCGGCCGCCCCCGCCGAGACGTCACCGGGCGTCGATCGCGACGATCTGTTGCGCGCGCACGAGGTGGCGCGGCACCTCAACATTCCGGTGAAGGACGTCTATGCCGCGGTGCGGGATCGCCGCCTGCGGGCGACGCGCATCGGCCGATTCCTATGGTTTCGCCGCGAGGACGTGGAGGCGCTCCACATGCGCACCACGCCCGGCGCCCTGCGACGACGCACGCGATAGCCGGCCCGTCAGTAGTCCACGCGAACGAGATAGAGTCCGTGCGCCGGTGCTCTGGGACCGGTGCGGCGATTGTCGGGATCCGCAAGGAACTCTCCGGGCGCCTCGACCGGCAGCCGCCCGAGCCCGACACGCACCAGCGTACCGGCGATCATACGCACCATGTGGCGGAGAAACCGGTCGGCGGTGATGACGATCCGCACGCGGGCCTCCGGGAGGAACGTGTCCGCGGCCAGCTGCTCGACGGCCGCATCACTCACGGTGCAGAGCGTGGTCCGCGTGGGGGTCCCGACGCCACGGTACGCCACGAAGTCGTGGCGGCCTGGGAACGGCGCCATCGCCCGCTGCATCGTGACCACGTCGAGCGGCTCCGGAACGTGGTGGGCCAGCCCGCGCAGCAGCGCGGACGGCCCGGGGCGGTTCAGAATTTCATAGCGGTAGGTGCGCGCGACCGCATCGTGGCGCGCGTGGAAGCCGTCCGCCGCCTCTTCCGCCGCCACCACCCGCACGTCGGCCGGCAGATGCGCGTTCAACGCCCCGGGAAAGCGGCCGGCCGGAATGCGGCTCGACGTGACGAGGCTCGCCACCTGGCCGAGGGCGTGCACGCCGGCATCGGTCCGGCCCGCGCCGACCACCTGCTCCGGCCCGCCCGCGACCTCCGCCACCGCCCGCTCGAGGGTCGCCTGCACGGACGGCGCTCCCGCCGCGGCGGAGCCGCGCTGCCGCTGCCACCCGCAGTACGCGGCGCCGTCGTATTCCAGGGTCAGTTTCAACGTCCGCACGTCGGTGCCCGCTACGGCGTGCGCGGTGGCGCCGGCCGGTGGGGGGACGCGGAATGCGTCCGTGGAGCGGGCGGCCCGTGGGGCACGACCACCAGTGCCGCGATAAGCGCGAGTACCGCGAACGCGGCGTAATCGCGAGGCCGAAGGCTGAGCTCCCGCATCCGGGTCCGCTGATCGCCGCCGCGGTAGCATCGCGCTTCCATCGCCAGCGCGAGCGATTCGGCCCGCCGGAACGCCCCGACGAACAGCGGTACCAAGAGCGGAACGAGGGCCCGCATCCGGTGGCCCAGGCTGCCCCGAGTGAACTCTGCGCCGCGCGCCGTCTGCGCCTTCACGATCTTGTCCGTCTCTTCGACGAGGGTCGGGATGAACCGCAGGGCGATTGTCATCATAAGCGCCAACTCATGCGCCGGCACGCCGAGCCGGCGAAACGGCCGCAGCAGCCGCTCGAGCCCGTCGGTCAACTCCACCGGCGAGGTCGTAAAGGTCATGAGCGTGGTGGCGATGATCAACAGCGCGAACTGCCCGCCGTAGAGAGCGCCGTCCCTCAGATTCTCCCGGGTGATCGTGAGCGGCCCGCGGTGCCAGACGGGGTGGCCGCCCGCCGGCCCAAAGCCGATCTGTGCCACCACCGTGAACGCGATCAGCCACCAGACCGGCCGGAGGCCGGCGAGGACATACCCCGGGGAGAGACACGCGGCGGCGACGACGGCGCCGAGGGCGGCGGCGAGCACGGCCAGCGCGACGAAGTCTCGGGCGAGAAATGCGGCGACCGCGAGGACGACGGTCGCGAGGATCTTCGTGCGCGGGTCCAGCCGGTGGATCGGGGAATCCACCGGCACGTACTGGCCGAACGACAGGGCCCGCAAGGCCCGCAGCGGATCCACGGTCGCGTCGTTACCCCCGCTCCGATCGATTGGCGGCGTCCGCGAGGCGGTGCAGACGAGCACGGGGCATTCCGTCAGTCCCCCGCCCTGCTGGCCGGGAGGACCCCCCGGCGGCGTAGGGCGTCGAGGATGGCCTGTCGCGCCTCCTCGACGCTCAGCGCGTCCGGCCGGACCGGCCAGCCTTCCCGCCGGAGCCGGTAGACGCAGAGCGCCGCCTGCGGCAGATCGAGCCCGAGCCCTTGGAGCCGCGGCGCGTCGGAAAAGACGGTCCGCACCGGCCCATCCGCGACGAGCCGGCCGTGGTCCAGCACCATCACCCGGTCGCACAAGGCGGCGATCGCGTCCATGCTGTGCGTGACCAGCACGAGCGTCAGGCCCGCGTCGCGGCGCAGCCGCGCGATGTGCCCCAGGATATCCCGCCGGCCGGCCGGATCGAGGCCGGCGGTGGGCTCGTCCAGAATCAGCATCCGCGGCCTCATCGCGAGCAGGCCGGCGATCGCCGTGCGGCGCATCTCCCCGTTGCTGAGCGTAAACGGCGACCGCGGCCCGAACCGCTCCGGATCGAGCCCGACGAGACGGAGGGCATGCGCCACGCCGTCGCGGACCTCCTCCGCCCCGAGGCCGAGGTTGCGCGGTCCGAACGCCACGTCCGCGGCGACGGTCTCCTCGAACAACTGGTGCTCCGGGTACTGAAACAACAGCGCAATCTGCTGGCGCACCCGGCGCTGGTCCACTTCGCGCGCGTTGACATCGACGGCGTCGAGGTAGACGCGGCCGTGGGTGGGCCGCAACAGCGCGTTGAAATGCTGCACCAGCGTTGATTTGCCGGACCCGGTCGCGCCGATGATCCCGACCGCCTCGCCCGCCCGGATCTCGAGCGAAACGTCGTCGACCGCGCCGGTCTCGAACGGGGTGCCGCGGTGGTAGACGTATGAGAGGCGCTCGCAGCGGATGATGGGCGGGGCCGGGCGCGCCACGGCCGGTGTCATGCGCGCCGCGGACCGCCGAGGGCCAGGAGCGAGGCGACGAGCTGGTCGATGGTCAGGAGCTCGGGGCCGAGAGGCAGCCCGTCACGCGCCAACCCGAGGCGCAGACGGGCGATCTCGGGGGGCTCCAGCCGGAGGCGCCGGAGCGCCTCCTCGTTCGCAAACACGTCGGCCGGCGTCCCCTCGAGGGCCACGCGGCCGTCCGCCAGCACCACGACCCGGTCGGCGAGCGCGGCCTCCTCCATCGCGTGGGTGATCAGGACGAGCGCCAGCTGCTCGCTCCGGCAAAGGCGCAGCGCCGTGTCCATGACCTCGCGCTGCCCTTCCGGATCGAGCATCGACGTCGCCTCGTCCAGTACGAGGCACCGGGGCGCCATCGCCAGCACGCCGGCAATCGCGACGCGCTGCTTTTGGCCTCCCGACAGCAGGTGCGGCGGGCGCCGGCGCAGCGCCTCGAGGCCCACCGCGCGGAGCGCCGCGGTGACGCGGGTGCGGATCTCGGCCGGGGGCAGCCCCAGGTTCTCCGGCCCGAACGCCACGTCTTCCTCGACGACGGCCGCGATCAACTGATCGTCGGGGTGTTCGAAGATCATGCCCACCCGCCGCCGGATTTCCCAGACCGCGTCCGCGTCGCGGGTATCGAAGCCGTCGACGATGACGGACCCCTCGGTGGGGAGCAGCAGCGCGTTGAGGTGTTTGGCGAGAGTACTCTTGCCGGAACCGTTGCCGCCGAGGAGCGCCACACACTCCCCGGCGCGGACGTCGAGATCCACGCCGCGGACGGCCGGCACGGCATCCGGGGTCCCGGCGTGGTACGTGTGCGCCAGCCCCCGGACGCGGATCAGGGCCTCGGGCATCACGCCCTTGCTGCGACTTTCGACCCCGACACAAGGCCCTCGCGCGGGCGCACTTCACGCTCGACGGCGCTCTGAAGCTTGTCCTGCGCCACCTCGAGCCGTCGAGACTTGCTCATGTGGATCGGTCGTGAAGGACGTACGGGCTCTACGTGACGAGTTCGAGGAGGGCCATCTCCGCGGCGTCGCCGCGCCGGCGGCCCAGGCGCACGATCCGGGTGTAGCCGCCGCGGCCCTTCTGGTAGCGCGGCGCCACCGTCCCGAAGAGCCGGCGCACGATCTTTGGGTCGGTCAAGAGGCGCGCCGCCCGGCGGCGGGCGTTCACGTCGTTGGCGAGCGCGAGATCGATCATGCGGTCGGCCACCTTCTTGGCCTCCTTGGCCCGCTCGGCGGTCGTCCGGATCCGCTCGTGCGCGATGAGGGACGAGACGAGCCCGCGGAACAGCGCCCGCCGCGCCCCGGTGTCACGGCCGAGCCGGCGGCCGCGCTGCCCCAGCACGTCAGGCTCCCCGCCGCCGCAGTTCGAGGCCGAGGGCGCCGAGCTTCTCCTTGACCTCGTCCAGCGACTTGCGGCCGAAGTTCTTGACGTTGACGATCTCGTCCTCGGTGCGCTGCAGCAGGTCGCCCACCGTGTTGATCCCGGCCCGCTTGAGGCAGTTGTACGGGCGGACGGAAAGATCTAGCTCTTCAATCGGCATCGTCGCGACTTTGTTCGTCTCGTCGACCCGCTCGCCGGCGGCCACCTCCGGGCCCGCCGCGGTCCCGGCGAACAGCCGGAAGTTCTCGATCAGCTGACGGGCCGATTCCTGGAGCGCCTCCTCCGGCCGGATGCTGCCGTCGGTCCACACTTCCAGCACGAGCCGGTCGTAGTCGGTGGCGTGCCCGACGCGCGTGTCCTCGACGGAGTAGTTGACCTTCTGGATCGGCGAGAAGATCGAGTCCACCGGGATCACGCCGATCACGTGCTCGCTCTTCCGGTGGCGTTCCGCCGGCACGTACCCCTTGCCCCGCTCGACGACGAGCTCCATGACGAGGTGCGCGCTCTTGCCGTCGAGGGTCGCCAGGTGGAGGTCCGGGTTGAGGATCTCGACCTCCGCGTCCGGCTGCAGATCGCCGGCCGTGACTTCCTTCTTCGCCTTGACGTCGAGGCGCAGCAGCTTCGGCTTGTCGCTGTGCAGCTTGAACGTCAGCTCCTTGAGGTTCAATATGAGCTGCGTGACGTCTTCCACCACGCCCGGCACCGTCGAGAACTCGTGCAGCACGTTCTCGATCTTGACCGACGTCACGGCGGCCCCGGGAATGGACGCAAGGAGAACGCGCCGCAGAGCGTTGCCGAGCGTGACCCCAAAGCCGCGCTCGAGCGGCTCGACGACAAATTTTCCGTACGTGTCAGAGAGCTCCGCGTACTCGACCTTGGGCTTGTTCATGTCCCACACGCCCGTCAACCCCCTCTTTGCGCTCGCACCACCGAGCACGTCGCCCCCCGAGACGGGGACCCCCACGGGAGGGGCGATGCTCTGCATTGATGTGACCAACTGATCGTCTCTCACGGCATCTACCTCGAGTAGTACTCGACGATGAATTGTTCGTGCACCGGCACATCGATGTCGTCCCGGGCCGGCAGCGTCAGCACCCGTCCGGTCAGCGCGTCCGGCTGATACTCGAGCCAGCCCGGCGTCCCGCGGCCCGGCGCCTGTCCGGCGATCGCCGCGAAGCGCGGCAGGGTCCGGCTCCCCTCGGCGACGCCGACGCTGTGGCCGGGCCGGACGAGGAACGACGGGATCGTGACGCGGCGCCCGTTCACGGCGATGTGACCGTGGACCACGAGCTGCCGGGCCTCCTTGCGGCTTCCGGCGAGCCCGAGCCGGTACACGACGTTGTCCAGCCGACTTTCAAGAATCTGCAGCAGGCGCGTGCCCGTGACGCCCGTCGCGTGCGCGGCCATCCGGAAGTAATGCTTGAACTGGGTCTCGTACACCCCGTAGAAGCGGCGCAGCCGCTGCTTCTCCCGGAGGCGGATTGCGAAATCGGACGGCTTGCGCCGGCTCGGCGCGTGCATGCCGGGCGGCGTGGTGTCCTTCGCCACCGGGCACTTGTCCGTGTAGCACTTCTCGCCCTTGAGGTAAAGCTTCATCCCTTCCCGCCGGCACAGCCGGCAGACCGGTCCGTGATACCGTCCCATGCCTGCTCCTCTCTTCCCTTCAAAACGCGTCGGTCAGCACCGCCTCGGACCCGGTACCGCCGGGGTCAACTGCACGATCTGCTCATCAGACCCGGCGCCGCTTCGGCGGCCGGCATCCGTTGTGGGGGATCGGCGTGACGTCCTTGATGAGGCTGACTTCCAGGCCGGCGGCCTGCAGCGACCGGATCGCGGCCTCGCGGCCCGAGCCGGGTCCCTTCACGAAGACCTCCACCGACCGGACGCCCTGCTCCATCGCCTTGCGCGCGGCGTTCTCCGCGGCGAGGCCCGCCGCGAACGGCGTGCCCTTGCGGGAACCCTTGAACCCGGACGTTCCGGCGCTCGCCCACGCCAGCACGTTGCCCTGGAGGTCGCAGATCGACACGACCGTATTGTTGAACGTCGATTGGATGTGGGCGATGCCGGCCGGAACGTTCTTGCGCTCTTTGCGCTTGCCGCGGGTCGGTGTCGTCATCCTGATGGAGCCTCCGATCTGCCACGCATTAGCCGGCGGCCGGCGTCCCCAGATGGGGACTAGCCGGCGGCATGCGCCGGCGTCGCCGCGGCCGTCTCGGCCTTGGCCCGGCGCGCGCCGACGGTCTTCTTCTTGCCCTTCCGGGTCCGCGCGTTCGTCCGCGTGCGCTGTCCGCGGACCGGCAGACCCTTGCGGTGCCGCTGCCCGCGGTAACATCCGATTTCCACGAGGCGGCGGATGTCCATCGCCACGTCGCGCCGGAGATCGCCCTCGACTTTGTAGTTGCGATCGATGACCTCGCGCAGCCGGGTGACCTCTTCGTCCGTGAGACCCCGCACGCGCGTGTCCGGGTTGACGCCCGTAATGCCCAAGATCTCCCGGGCGCGGCTGCGGCCGATGCCGTAGATGTACGTCAGCCCGACCTCCACCCGCTTCTCCCGCGGCAGGTCCACGCCCGCGATGCGTGCCATCCGATGCCTCCCTTGCCCCCCGGCCCCGTGCACCGGGGCCTGCCCCGTGCACCGGGGCCTGCCCCGTTTGCCGGGGCGTTCGGGGGGTCTAGCCCTGCTTCTGCTTATGCTTGGGATTCTCGCAGATGACCATGACGCGGTTGCCGCGCTTGATCACCTTGCACTTCTCGCACATCCGTCTGACCGACGCCCGCACTTTCATCACACAGCCTCCATTCAGCGAAACCGGTAGGTGATCCGTCCCCGGGTCGGGTCGTACGGCGAGAGCTCCACCTTCACGCGGTCCCCCGGCAGGATCCGGATGAAATGGATCCGCATCTTGCCGGAGATGTGCGCCAGAATCTTGTGGCCGGACGCCAGTTCCACGCGGAACATGGCGTTGGGAAGCACCTCGACGATAGTCCCTTCGACCTCAATAACGTCTTTCTTGGCCATCCCCTACCCCGTGGACGAACAACAGTTTATTATACCGACGCTTCCGCGGGAAGTCTAGTCAGTACGTCCGCGCCCGCGTCGGTAACCGCCACCGTGTGCTCGAAGTGCGCCGACGGCCGGCCGTCGGCCGTCCGGACGGTCCATCCGTCCCGGTCGATCGTCACGGCGGCGGTCCCCGCGTTGATCATCGGCTCGATCGCAAGCGTCATGCCGGGCCGCAGCACGACCCCCGCGCCCCGCCGGCCGAAGTTCGGCACCTGGGGCTCTTCGTGCAGCCTCCGGCCGACGCCGTGGCCGGCGAACTCGCGCACCACGGAGAACCCGGCCCGCTCCACGTACCGCTGGATGGCCGCGCTGACGTCGCCCAGGTGCACGCCGGCGCCCACGGCCTTGATCCCCTCTTCGAG
>DASYZR010000168.1 GCA_035945995.1 bacterium | reverse complement strand
CCGCAGTTCATGACCGAGATCGACGGCCTCGACATCCACTTCATCCACGTCAGGTCGCCGCACGAGAATGCGCTGCCGCTGATCATCACGCACGGCTGGCCCGGCTCGGTCGTCGAGATGCTGAACGTCGCCGGCCCGCTCGCTGACCCGTCGGCACACGGCGGCAGCACAAGCGACGCGTTCGACGTGGTCATCCCGTCGATGCCGGGCTACGGGTTCTCCGCCAAGCCGGACCAGACCGGCTGGGACGTCGCCCGCATCGCGCGTGCCTGGACCGAGCTGATGAAGCGCCTCGGCTACACGCGATTCGCGGCGCAAGGCGGCGATTGGGGCGCGCTGATCACCGAAGTCATGGGCGCCCAGGCGCCTCCCGAGCTGATCGGCATCCACACGAACATGCCCGGCGCCCTTCCACCCGACATTTCGAAGGCAATCGCGTCCAACGTGCTCGGCGCCGGCGACCCGGCCCCGACCGGCCTGTCCGCCGACGAACAACGCGCCTACGATAGGCTGAGCTTCCTTTACACAAAGGGCATCGGCTACGCACTCGAGATGGGGAATCGCCCCCAGACGCTGTGCGGAGTTGCCGACTCGCCCATCGCCCTGGCCGCCTGGATGCTTGACCACGACGCGTGGAGCCTCGCGGACATCACGCCCGCCTTCGCCGGCGGACAGCCCGTCGGCAACCTGACACGCGACGAGATCCTCGACAACATCACGCTCTACTGGCTGACGAACACGGGGGTCTCCGCGTCCCGTCTCTACTGGGAGAACAAGCTCGGCTTCTTCGACTTCAAGGGCGTCACCGTCCCGGCCGCCGTGACCGTCTTCCCGAACGAGCTCTATCAAGCCCCGCGGAGCTGGGCCGAGCAGGCCTTCCCCAACCTCATCTACTTCAACCAGGTCGACGCGGGCAACCACTTCGCCGCCTGGCAAGAGCCGGAGCTCTTCACCACCGAGGTACGCGCCGCGTTCCGGTCACTGCGTTGATCGCCGCCCCCACCAACAACGGAGGTCGTCATGAGTAGCACCGTCGAGACCGCCAGTGGCATCCATCCATTCCACGTCGACATTCCGGAAGACAAGCTCACCGACCTGCGCCGCCGCATCGCGGCCACGCGATGGCCCGAGAAGGAGACCGTCGCAGATCAGTCGCAGGGCGTGCTGCTGGCGACGATCCAGGAACTCGCGCGTTACTGGGCCACGGACTACGACTGGCGCAGGTGCGAGGCGAAGCTGAGCACCCTGCCGCAGTTCATGACCGAGATCGACGGCCTCGACATTCACTTCATCCACGTCCGTTCGGAGCATGAGGACGCGTTGCCGCTCATCGTCAACCACGGGTGGCCAGGCTCGATCATCGAGCAGCTGAAGATCATCGATCCGCTGACCAACCCGACGGCCCACGGCGCGAGCGCATCGGACGCTTTCCATGTGGTGATCCCGTCGATGCCGGGCTACGGGTTCTCCGGCAAGCCGACGAGCACCGGCTGGGGCCCCGAGCGCATGGGCCGGGCCTGGGCGCAGCTGATGACGCGCCTGGGCTACACCCGCTACGTCGCCCAAGGCGGCGACTGGGGCGCCTTCGTCGTCGACCAGATGGGCTTGCAGGCACCTGAGGGATTGCTCGCGATCCACACCAACATGCCTGCCACCGTCCCCGCTGACGTCGACAAGGCTTCC
>DASYZR010000167.1 GCA_035945995.1 bacterium | reverse complement strand
GCGCTGACCGCGATGGCGAACGCGCTGCGGGTCGGCGATCACCTGCTGGAGCGGCTCGGCGCACACGTCACGGCCGTCGCCCGGCCTGCTGCCGATGAACGACACCAGGAGGTGCTGTCATGAGAATTGCTGACAAGCTGGCCTGCAGCATCGGCAAAGGGCTGGTGGCTGGCGTTGCCGGAACCGCGGCCATGACGGCCTCAAGCACGCTCGAGGCGCGGCTCCGCCACCGCGCGCCCAGTTCCGCGCCAGCGCGCGCGACAGCTAAGGCGCTTGGGATTGCCTCCTTCGAAAATGAGATCGCCGAGGCGCGATTCAATGACCTCTCGCACTGGGGCTACGGCACCGGCTGGGGAGTAGTGCGGGGCTTGCTCAGCGCCGCCGGACTGCCGCCGCGTGCCGCGACCCTCGCGCACGGCGCCGCCGTTTGGGGGAGTGCGCAGGTGGCACTGCCCGCCTGGGACATCGCCCCGCCGGCCATCTTCTGGGCACCGCGGGAGATCGCGATCGACGCCCTCCACCACACGGTGTACACCGTGGTGACGGGCATAGCTTACGAGCTGCTCAGCAACGGGCGCCGTAGGACGGGCTGAGGTCTCTGCCGCCTCCGTTGTTAGCGGCTCCCTGTCCTGAGAGCGCCTGCCTCTGAGGCGGCGCCCGGGTCGGTGCGTTACTCAGACGACCACGTCGACTCGAAGGATGGGTAGAGGGTGAGGCCACCGTCGACGAAGAGGGTTTGCCCGGTGATGTAGGCCGCCTCGTCAGAGCACAGGAAGGCAGTTGCCGCAGCCATCTCCTCGGCGCCTCCTGCCCTCTGCATGGGGATGTGGTCTTCCACCATTCGGCGCTTGACCGGATCGTCGATCCACGACCGGTTGATTGGCGTGACGGTAGCGCCGGGGCCGATGCCGTTTACCCGTATGCCGCGCGAGGCGTACTCGAGCGCTAGGGATCGGGTGAGGTTCTGCATCCCCCCTTTGGACACTGAGTAGCCCAGGAACCGCGGCTTGGGGATCAGCTGATGCACGCTGGACACGTTGACGATTACCCCTGGGCGGTCCTCGGCAATGAAGTGCTGCACGGCCCTGCGGGCGCAAAGGAAGGCGCCCCGCAGGTTGACCGCGAGGACTTTATCGAAGTCCGCGGCGGGCAGCTCGTGCGAATCTGCGGCGATCTGGATGCCGGCGTTGTTGACGAGGATATCCAGTCGCCCGTACTTCCTGATTACCTGGTCGAACATGCGCTCGACCGCGCCCTCATCAGACACGTCCGCAGCGACAAGGATTGGCGGACTGTCGCCGACCTCAGAAAGCCGCTTCATGCAGACGTTAATGCCGTGTTCGATCGCCTCTCTGGTCTCGATCGCGCCTTCCGGCCGCCCCACGTAGTTAATCGCGACATATGCGCCTTCTTCGCCAAGCCGGATGGCGATCGCCTGGCCAATGCCAGAACTGGCACCAGTGACGAGGGCAACTTTCTCCTGCAAACCTTTCATGGTTTTCCTCCTGCTTGCCTTGACTGTGGTGTGGCCGCCTTGTCGCACGCGGCTCACTGGGGATGAACGCCCGGGATCGCGAGCCGGATTCGGTATACGCTGGTCAGTGCCGTGATGTAGAGGGTGCGGCCGTCCTCGTCTCCCCACGCGAGGTTGTGGGGGTTCTCCGGCAGCCGCACGATGCCCAGATATTCACCGCGGGGCGAGAGCAGCCAAATGCCGGACGGACCGCACAGATACACGTTGCCGGCTGTATCAACCTTGATCCCACCGATCGAGCCCTCGCCTTCCACGCCGGTCATGTCAAAGAAAACGGTGCTCCCGACCGCGCACCCCGCGTCGCTGAGGGTGTACCGCATCACGGTCTTGCGCACCGGGTCCGCGTTGCTGACGTAGAGGTAGCGCTCATCGGGAGACAATGCGATCCCGGTGGGCCCGGACAGCTCCGCGGTGACTACGGACACAGCGCCCTCACGGAGACGGAAGACGCCACTGAACGGCAGCTCCCTGCCAGCATCGCCGAACCCTTCCGGCAGGCCGAACGGGGGGTCGGTGAAGAACAACGTCCCGTCCGAGCGGTATACGAGGTCATTAGGGCTGTTCAGGCGCAATCCTGCATAGCGGTCGGCGAGCACGGTGATGTTGCCATGCGGTTCGATGCGGATGACGCGCCGGTTCCCGTGCTGGCAGATGGTGAGCCGCCCGTCAGGGTCGAACGTGAGTCCGTTGGAACCGGGCTGGGGGTACTTCCCGATGTCTGCTCCGGCGTAGCCGCTCTTTGGGCGGAAAACCGTTACCACGCCGACCGGGTTCCAGCGGTAGATGACATTGGTGTTGGGCGAGCTGAAAAGCAGCGCGCCGTCGCGAGCCCATACCGGGCCCGCTGTGAACTCGAAGCCATAAGCGACTCGCTCGAGGCAAGCTGAGGAGGGCACGATCGCCTTGAGCGAGCTTGGGGTCGTGACTGCCGGCATAATCTCTACCGGGACCTCCTGGACGGTGCGCGCGCGACGCGGTGCGTAGAAATCGAGCGTGGCGCTCCGCATCCAGATGTAGTTGGCAGGCGAGGCTGAGATCGGGCCGTTAATGCCGAACACGGCGATAACGAATGATTGACCGGGGCGCGCGGAGCGGGTGAGCACGACCCGGTTGGGCGCATTGAAGCCGCCGACGACCGGGCCCCCGGTGTCACCCAGCGCGATAGGCTGCGCTCCGTTGACCCAGACCTCGGCGTAGTCGTCAACGACAACCTCGAAGATCACCGTCGAACCGGTTGGGTCGAAGTCGCCGATCCGCCGGGGAACTGTCACCGTGATGCGGTACCAGTTGAAGCAAACTCGTCCCGTGGACAGGCGCCGCCGGGTGTCCGGAGGAGCAAGAAGCAGCCAGGCAGAGTCGTCGAAGTCGGCTGATTGTGCGTGCGGGATCACCTCATAGCTGCGGTTCGGCGGGCCGCTCGGACCCAGATCCGGTCCGGCAGCAACGAAGTCGATCTCCCGTACCTGAGTGTCGCTGTACCGCCACTCGCCGCTCACCAGGGCCGCGCCATCATGAGTCTGCAGGTCCACGATCGCGTCCGGGCAAGAGGGGAGGAATTCCCGCGGGGATGGAATGTTAACGGCTACCACGGTCACCTGGCTCAGACGATCGCCAGTGGCGCGACCCACGCGCCGGTGGCGCCGCGAAGCTTGGCGTGGGCAATGACCAGCATGAACTCGTGCACGCCCTCGCGCGCGACCTCCTCGAGGCGCAGATTCTCC
>DASYZR010000166.1 GCA_035945995.1 bacterium | reverse complement strand
TGCGGCGCCGGCAGCCCGAGACCCCGGAGGCGTTCCGCGCGCACTTCACCGAAAGCGACGCTCCGGAGATCGTCGCGGGGCACGTCGGCTGGAGCCTGTTCTACCGGCGGGCGCTCGGCGACCTCGCGGCGTTCTTCGATTCCCCGGCGTCGGAAGCGGCGATCCTGGCGGCGCGGGCGCGCCGGCCGTTCCCCGAGCTCACGCGGGAACTGTTCGACGGCGGCGGGATCGGCGCGCTGCTCATCGACCCCGGCTTCCGCGCCGCGGAGCATTACGATCTCGAGGCGCTGCGCGGCCTCCTGTCGCGTCCGGCCGGCGAGCTGCTGCGGCTCGAGGTGCTGGCGGAGCGCCTGATCCCCGCCGCGGACGGATGGCCGGACCTGCGGGAGCGGTTTGCCGCGGGCGTGCGCGAGGCGGCCGGGCGCGTGCGCGGCCTCAAGACGATCATCGCCTACCGCACGGGACTCGAGCTCGACCGGTGGGACGCCGCGACGCTCGCCGCCGCGTTCCGCGAGACGCGCACCGCGGCTGATCGAGGCCGCGGGCGGCTCGAATCGAAGCCCCTCCTCGACACGCTCTTGTGGACGGCGCTCGAGATCGCCGCAGAGCGCCGCCTGCCGGTGCAGGTGCATACCGGGTTCGGCGACCGTGACCTGGATCTGCGCCTCGCCAATCCGTTGTGGCTGCGGCCGGTGTTCGAGCATCCGCCGTTCCGGGCGATCACGTTCGTGCTGCTGCACTCGTACCCGTACGTTCGCGAGGCGGCCTGGCTCGCGCACGTCTACCCGCACGTCGCGATGGACCTCTCGCTGACGGTACCGTTCGCCGCCCACGCCGGATCCGACGCGATCGCAGACGCGCTCGGCCTCGCGCCGGCGTCGAAAGTGCTGCTGGCGACGGACGCCTTCTCGATCCCGGAACTGTTCTGGCTGGGCGCCCGCCACGCGCGCGAAGCGCTCGCCGCGGCGCTCACGACGGTCGCCGAGCGGGGCTTCGCGGGGCCGGAGGACCGGGAGGCGATCGCGCGCCGCCTCCTGTGGGACAACGCCGTCGCGATCTACGGCGATCCCGGCCCGTAAACCGGCCGCGACAGCAGGTCGATCACCAGGGCCGCCGTCCAGGAGAAGTCGCCGCCGCCGAGGCCCTCGCCGCTCGACGGGTGGAAGTACTCACACCAGCCGCCGTTGCGCACGAGCTCCACTGTGGCCTCCGCCAGCGGCCGGGCGTCGCCGCCGAGTCCCAGATCTTCGAGCCCGCGGATCACGAACCAGTTGGTGTTGATCCACACGGGACCCCGCCAGTACCGCGCCGGCTCATACTCGGGCCGGTCCGGCGGCACGGTCGGCAGCAGACGGCAGTCCCGACATCGGTCTCGATAGCTCCGGTACATGCGCGCGGCCTGCTCCCGCTCGACCAGGCCCGCGTAAATCGCCCCGAGGCCCGCGATCGTCTGCGCGGGAATGGGCCGGCCGGCGCGGAGGTCGAAGTCGAGAAACAGGCTCGACCGCTCGTCCCACAACAGCCGGTGATACGCGCCGGAGAAGCGGCGCAGTTCGTCCGCGGACCACTCCGGCGGCCGCCCCAGCTCCGCGGCGATGCGGTTCAGGTCGAGGGCGGCACGGTACCAGATCGCGTTCAGGAGCGCGTCGTAGACGGCGAACGGCGTGTGCGGGAGCAACGCGTCCAGGTCGTACCGGTGCGCGGCGATCAGCTCCACCAGGTAGAGATAGAGGTCGTAGTCGGCGCCCCGGGGCCGCTCCCCGGCGGATACGACGCCCGTGTCGTGCCGCGCGTAGGGGCGGGACGGCCGGAAGCCGCCCCCCGTCGCGAAGTCCCACCGCGGGCTGTTGTCGAGCCCGCTCTCCCAGGGATGCACCAGGACGATCAGGGGAGATCCGGGGACGGTGCGGTGCGCCGAAAAAAACCTGAGGGCCCCGCGGAGCGGCTCGTAGATCCGGGCCCACCACGCGTGCCGGACCCGGACGTCCGGCTGCGCGCGCCCCGCCCAGTACACCATGGTGGGGAGCACCGGCGGATGGGAGATCCCGCTCGTGAGCTCGCCCGCCCGGCGCACCGGTACGTCGGGCCACCACTCGGGACCGGGAAAGTAGCCGCCGGCGTCGGGGTTGTAGTGGATGTGCGGCAGCATCCCGTTCGTCCACTGCGCCGCCAGCAATGCATCGACCTCGCGCTCCGCCCGCGGCCAGTCGCGATAGGCCAGCGCCAGCGCAACGAAGGCGCTGTCCCAGTTCCACTGGTGCGGGTACAGCCGGGGGCTCGGCCGCGTGTACGCCCCCAGGTCGTTCCGGCGCAGCACGGCGAGCGACGGGGCGACGAGGTCCGGTGACGCCGCCACGGCGGGCTACGCCGAGATCGCGTCGCCGGTCCGCGCGTCCATGAGCCGGACCCGCGACCCGTCGATGCGGAGCCAGACCGGTTGTCCCGGGTCGCCGTGAAAGTCCACGGGCACGGTGATCTTCAGAATCTGCCCGCCGACCGCCGCCGTGAGCAGGCCCTGGGCGCCGAGGGACTCGACCGCGACCACCGCGGCGGCGATGGCCCCCGGCACGGGGCCGAGCGACACGGCGATGTGCTCCGGCCGGATGCCGGCGAGCACCGCGTCGGGCGCGTGCGCCGCGAGCCACGCCGCGGCCCGGCCGGGCAGCTCGAGCGGCTGTCCGGACACGACCAGGGCGGTTCCGCCGCCGGTCGCCTGCGCGAGTCCCTCGAGAAAGTTCATGGGCGGATTGCCGATGAACGCGCCGACCAGCCGGCTGGCGGGCGCATCGTAGACCCGCAACGGGGTATCGTGCTGCACGATCCGGCCGGCGTACATGACCGCGATGCGCTGGCCGAGGCTCAGCGCTTCGACCTGATCGTGGGTGACGTAGATCGTCGTCGCCCGCAGCTCGCGGTGGATGCGCTTGAGCTCCGTTCGCATGTGCAGCCGCAGCAGCGCGTCCAGGTTGCTGAGCGGCTCGTCCATCAGGAGGACGTCCGGCCGCATCACGATCGCCCGCGCCACCGCGACGCGCTGCCGCTGGCCTCCGGACAGCTGGGCGGGATACCGGTCGAGCAGATCCTGAATCTGCAGCAACTCCGCGGCATCCTGGGCGCGCCGGCGCTGCTCGGCGGCCGGCTCCCGCGCCATGCGCAGCCCGAAGACGATGTTGTCGTAGACGCGGAGGTGCGGGAAGACCGCGTAGGACTGAAACACCATCGCGATCCGGCGCCGGCCCGGCGGGAGCCGGGTGACGTCGCGGCCGCCGATGAAAATTCGGCCCCGGTCGAGTTCCTCGAGGCCGGCCACGGCCCGCAACACCGTCGTCTTGCCGCATCCGGACGGGCCGAGCAGGACCAGAAACTCCCCGTCGTCGACCGCGAGCGACACATCGTCGATGGCGGTTACCTTCCCGTAGGTCTTGCGCAGGTGCTCGAGCCGGACCTCCGCCATCAGCGCAGCGCGACCCCCCACAGCGTCAGCAGGTAGCGGCGGATGAGCAGCATGATCACCAGCGCCGGGACGATCATGAAAAAGCCGCCGGCGAACCGGTAATCAAGCGGCGCGCCGGCGCCGCTGCCCACCACGGCGTTGAGGATGAGCGCCGGCAGCGTCCGGTGGTCGACCGTGAGGATGGACGCCGCGAACACCTCGTTCCACGACGTGATGAACGTGAAGATGCCGGCCGCGGCGAGGCCCGGCAGCGCCATGGGCAGCGTGATTCGGATCACCGCGCCGAGCCGGCTGCTCCCCAGGGTCATCGCGGCCTCTTCCAGCTCGTAGGAGATCGCCACGAAAATCCCGGTCACCATCGTCATCACGAACGGCACGGCCAGCGCCGTGTGGACGAGCGCGACGCCGAAGAGCGTGTCGTAGAGCCCCCATCGGATGAAGGCGACGGCCAGGGGGACCGCCAGGATCGCGGCCGGGAACATCTTCGTCGCGAGCACGAGGAACTGCAGCGCCTCGCGCCCGCGGAACCGGTAGCGCGCCAGCGCGTACGCCGCGGGGGCGGAGATCAGAAACGCCATCCCGATCGTCATCCCCGCGACCTGCAGGCTGTTCCAGGTGGATCGCAGCACGTCGGTGGACTCGAGAAACGTGCGCATGGTGGCGAGCGTGAAGCGGGCCGGCCAGAGGGGACGCGGCCACGCGTAGAGCGCCTCCCGGGGCGTGAAGGCGGCGAGCGCGATCAGCACGATCGGAAAGACCACCCACGCCGCGATCACGACCGCGGCGCTGTAGACGCTCAGCCGGCGGAATGTCACCCCTGCACCTCCCCCGGGCGCGGCCGGAGCACGCGCAGGTACGTCCAGGTGAACGCCCCCGACAGCAGGAGGATCAGGGCGCCGTAGGCGCTCGCGACGTTGGGGTTGCGGTACAGCGAGTACCAAAGGTAGGACTCGCCGGCCAGCACGGGCAGCAGCCGGCCCGTGAGCATCATCACCGGCGCAAACACCTCGAAGGCGAGGATCGTCCGGATGATCAGCGCCGTCTGCAGGCTGGCCCGCAGCAGCGGCAGCGTCACCCACCGCAGGGTCTGCCAGGGACCGGCCCCAAACACCTGGGCCGACTCGAGGTAGTCCTTGGGGATCAACTGCAGGCCGCTCAGCAGGATCAGCATCACGATCGCCGTGGCCCGCCAGACCTCCGTCAGCACGACGGCCGCAAGGAGCCACCCCGGCCGGTCGTACGTGAGGAACGGCCCGGGCTGGGTGATCCGGCCGAGGCCGAACAGCAGCGCGTTGAGGTACCCGCGCTCCGTGAAGATCGACAGCCAGATCAGCCCCGCGGCGAGATCGGAAATCCCGATCGGCACCGCGCAGAGGTACAGAAAGATCGAATGCCCCGCGAAGCGGGTCTGCACGAGGAGCGCCATCGCCAGTCCCAGCGCGACCTGCAGGGGAATCGCGACCGCCGTGATCACCAGGGTGTCGCGGACCGCCGGAGTAAAGTAAAGGTCCGACGTCATCCGCCGGACATTGTCGAGGGTGACCCGTCCTGTGTCCGGCGTGGTGATGCCCAGCAGAAACGCCTGGACCATCGGATAGGCGACGAACACGCCGAGAAACACCAGCGTGGGCACCGCCAGAAGGTACGGCGCCCACGCGGCGCGGCGCGACTTCGCCACCCGTCGGCCCGGCGGGGTCCTAGTCCGGCTTACAGGGCGTGATCGCGGGATCCGGCGGCGGGCACACCGCGTTCGCCGCCTGGTACAGCGCCGCGAGCCGGCCGGCCTGCGCCGTGAGCACGTCCGGAATGCTCTTCCCCTGAATCGCGATCAGCCGGAACGTGTCGGCGTAGATCGGGACGAATTCCGCGGTTCGGGCGCCCAACCCCACCGGGAGCAGCGCGGTGTGCGCGTCCGGCGCCCCGGCCTGCGCGGACACCCCGTCCGCCACGACCTTGACCCATCCGCTGGTCGCCGACTTCGCCACTTCGGGCGACACCGGGAAAAACCCGTCGCCCACGAGCGTCAGGAGCTGCGTCGACGGGCGGGTCAGGTACTCGATCAGCTTGACGCCGCCGTCCGGGTCGGGGGCGTTCTTGGGAATCGACAGTCCCACGATCACCGAGATGAAGGACCGGCCGCGCGGCCCCGCCGGCGAGGGCAGCACCACGAAGTCGTCCGGCTTCTGGCGGAGGGCGGGAATCAGCCGGGCCGTGTGGTCCCACGCGACCCAGACCTCACCGGACAGGAGGGGTTCGTACATGAACTCGTACGTGAACGACGACGGATGCGTGACGCCCCAGAGCCGGCGCAGGTACTGCCACATCGCGACGGCCTCGGGAGACTTGAACCGCTTGACCTGCGCTCCGGTAAACGACGGATAGGCGTAGCCGTGCAGGAAGCGGCCGTACAGGCCGTTCGGCCCGACGGGGAAGCCGAGCCGGCGCTGCCCGGCGGCCTGCCGAATGTTCTGTCCCCATTGCAGCAGATCGTCGTAGGTCATCCGCATCGGGTTGCGGCCTTTGGGGAAGTACTGCAGCGACGACTTGGCGGCCGCGAAGACGTAGGTCGCCTGCATCCAGGGTATGAACGCCTGGATGCCGCCCATGTGCGACACCGCGAGCAGGTCCTTGTAAAACGTGCGGTCCTTCAGCCCCCCGAGCTGTTTTTGCACCGGCGCCATGTCCCGGATCAGATTGGCGCTGAGGAGGATGGGGTAGAGACCGTGCAGCGCGCCGGTCGCGCTGATCGTTCCGCGCCCCGCCTTGGCCTCCGCGACCATCCGGTCGACGTACGGGCCGTCCCCTTCCGCGATGAACCGGACCGGGATGCCGGACGCCTTCGTGAAGCCCGCCATCAGGCTCGTGCGCGCCCACTCCTGTTCCTGCAGCGGAATGAGCTGGTCGGTGGTGAAGACGATCTCGGGCGCAGCCGCCCCGAAGGCGGGCCGTCCGCCGAGGCGCGCCGCGGCCAACGATCCGGCGAGCACCCCGCCGGCGGTGACGAACTGCCGCCTGGTGAGCCGGGCGGTCTGGCGTTCGGACATCATGGTCCCCCCTTGCGCGGTTTCCATCGGTGCCCTGGAGTTCGTCCGCCGGGAAGGGAATCCTCTACCGGCCGAGATACGCGCGCTTGATCTCGGGGTCTTGCAGCAGGTCCGCCGCGGACCCCGACCGCGTGATGCGGCCGGTTTCGAGCACGTAGCCCCGCGACGCGAGCTCGAGGGCCTGGTGCACGTTTTGCTCCACGAGCAGAATGGTGACCCCCTCGGCGTTGATCTGGCGCACGATGCGAAAGACTTCCTTGACGAGGATCGGCGCGAGGCCGAGGGAGGGCTCGTCGAGCATGAGCAGGCGCGGCAGCCCCATAAGGCCCCGCCCGATCGCGAGCATCTGCTGCTCGCCCCCGGAGAGCGTGCCGGCAAGCTGCATCCGGCGCTCCGCGAGACGGGGGAAGAGCGACAGCACCCACGCCAGCGTCTCGTGCCGACGGGCGCGACTCTGCGGGAGGTACGCGCCGAGTTCCAGGTTCTCGAGCACCGTCATCCGCGGCCACAGCCGGCGGCCCTCGGGGATCTGAATGACGCCCGCCTCGACGATGGCCGGGGCGCGCAGCCGGTGAATCGGCCGGCCCCCGAAGCGAACGTCGCCGACCAGGGGACGGAGCAGCCCGGAGATCACGCGCATCGTGGTGGTCTTGCCGGACCCGTTCGCGCCGAGCAGCGTCACGATCTCGCCTTCGCGCACGGCAAACGAGATGTCCCACAGCGCGCGGACCTCACCGTACGCCGCGGCGACCCCGTTGACCTCGAGCAGCGGCTCCCCCCCCGCCCCCGCGTCCCGGACGGACGACGCGGCGCCGTTCGATGGAGGCTCAGTCATGCAGGGGCTCCTCTCCCGTCTGCGCGCCGACGCCGAGATAGGCTTCGATCACTTCGGGGTTCCCGGTCACCTCGGCGGGCGTCCCGTCGGCGATCAGCCGGCCGTAGTTGAGGACCAGCACGCGGTGCGAGAGATTCATCACCGCGTGCATCACGTGCTCGATCATCACGATGGTGGTGCCGCGGGCCGAGATCTGGCGCACGAGTCCGGCCGCCTGCGCGACTTCGGCGGGGGTCAGGCCGGCGAGGACCTCATCGAGCAGCAGGACCGCCGGCCGGGTCGCGAGCGCCCGGGCGATCTCCAGGCGCTTGCGTTGCGCCAGGGTAAGCGACGCGGCGGGCAGATCGGCGCGCGCCGCCAGCCCGGCGAATTCGAGCACGGCCATCGCCTCCGTCTGCACCGACCGGGCCTCGACGCGGGCGCCGCCGCCGAACGCGGCGCCGACCATGACGTTCTCCAGCACGGAGAGGTCGGCGAACGGGCGTACGATCTGATGCGTCACGCACACGCCGTGCCGGCACACCGCGTGCGGCGACCAGCCGGTGATGTCGCGGCCCAACGCCACGATCCGGCCGGCGGTCGGGCGGAGCCGGCCGCTGATCACGCTGAAGATCGTCGTCTTGCCGGCGCCGTTCGGGCCGATGAGGCCGGTGATCTTGCCGGGTTCGACCGCCACACTGACGGCGTCCACGGCCACGAGCCCGCCGAACCGCACGGTGACGTGCTCCAGCACGAGCGACTCCGTCATGCCGGCCGCTCGTGGCTTCCGGTTTCGCCGGGCACGGCGGCGGCCGCCGATGGCGGAGCAATCATCCCGGGCAGCGGCGGCGCCACCGCTATGGGGACCGGGGCCCGCCGTCGCCCCCAGAGCCGCGCCGCCAGCCCGGCGAGGCCCCGCGGTTCGAACAGCAGGATCACGATCAGCAGCACGCCGTAGGCCAGCAGGTGAAACGTAGGGTACGAGGTCTGCAGGTAGTCCTGCACCGCGTAGAACACCGCGGCGCCGAGAATCGGTCCCCATATCGTCCCCAGGCCGCCGATGAGGGCGATCAGGACGAGACTGATGCTCTCCGTGAAGCTGAAGACGGTGTCGGGGTGCAGGTACTGGAAATAGGTCGCGAAGAGGCCGCCGCAGACGCCCACGAGAAACGCGCTGATCACGTGCGCCACATTCTTGAACAAGGCGGTGCGGACGCCGAGCGTCTCCGCGGCCTCCAGATCCATCCGCAGCGCCGCCAGCCCGAGGCCGAATCGCGAGCCGCGGATCCACGTCGCGGTGACGTAGGCGACCGCCGCCATGACCAGGGCCGCGAGATAGAACCACGCCTTGGACGGCACGACCGTCGGCAGATTGAGCCCGGAGGCGCCCCCGGTGAACCGGTCGAGGTTGAGCATCAGGATCCGCATCGCCTCGCCGACGCCGATCGTGGCGATCGAGAAGTAGGGCCCGGCCAACCGCAGCGTCGGCACGCCCACGACCAGCGAGAACGCCGCGGCGACGAGGCCGGCGAGGGGAAACGTCAGCACCGGCGTCCAGCCGCCGAGCCACAAGAGCGCGGTGGTGTACGCGCCGAGCCCGAAGAACGCGGCGTAGCCGAACGACACGTACCCGGCGAACCCGCCGAGGATGTTCCAGGCGAGGCCCTGGGCGACGTAGAGGAACGTGAAGAACCCGAGGTTCAGCAGCGTGATGTTCCGCGGGGCGAAGACCGGCACCAGCGCGAGCGCGATCCCGAGGGCCGGGGCCGCAAACGCCGCCGGGCGGATCCGCGGCCCCGCGCCGGACGGGGCCGTCCGCCCCGCGTCAGACGGGGCCGCCCGCCCCGCGTCAGACGGGGTCACGAGCGCCGCCCGAACAGCGAGGCGACGCCGCCCGGCATGACGATGAGCGCGACGACGAGGAGCGCGTAGGCGACGACGTTCTGCAAGCTGGCCCGCATGAAGAGCACCGCGAACGACTCCGCGAACGCCAGGATCGCCGCCCCGACCGTCACGCCGGCGAGGTTCTCGAGCCCGCCGAGCACGATGATCGTGAAGCTCTTCAACTGAAACGGGGCGCCGAAGTCGGGGGTGAAGCTGAACAGCAGGGTCATGAGGCCGCCGGCGAACCCGGCGAAGGCGGTGCCGACGCCGAAGGCGAGCGCGCTGATCCGCTCCGTGTCGATGCCGGCGAGCAGCGCGGCCTGCGGGTCCTGCACGGTCGCCCGCAGCGCCTTGCCGACGTAGGTGTGGTTGATCAGGACATGGAGCACCGCCATCACGGCGAGCGCGACGGCGAAGACCACGAGCCGCGTCAACGCGACCCGAAAGTCGAAGAACGGCAGCGCCTTGTAGGTGTACCGCGTGATGATCGACTGGTCTTCGCTGCCCCACACCGCGAGCGCGGTGTTCTGCAGCACGAGCCACAGCCCGAACAGCATGAGCAGCGACGCGATCGGGAGCGCTTGGCGCACGCGCCGCACCAGCGCCACGTACACGAGCCAGCCGGCGGCGAAGAAGAGCGGCATGTTGAGAAACGCACCGGCGATCGGATCGAGGTGCCACGCCTGGAAGTAGACGAGCGCCATGAAGCTCCCGAGCATGAGAAAACCCGCGTTGCTGAGGTTGATGACCTTCATGACGCCGTAAATGATGGCGAGACCGTACGACATGACCGCGTACAGGCCCGCCGTCAAAATCGACGTGATGCAGATCGAGATCAGGTTTTGAGCGGTGAACACCTCGCGCCGGGCGAGCGCCGGGCTACGGCTTCGGCATCGGCAGAAGCGCCGCCCGCGTCTCCGGCAGGTTCCGGGGCCAGATGATCCGCACCGTGTTGCCGGGCATGTTTTGCACCATCACGTAGGGCGTCGCCACCTGGCCGTTCGGCTGGAACTTGATCACGCCGCCGGGGAGCATCGAGCGCAGCACAAGATGCGCGAGCGCGTCGCGGACCTTCGGGCCGTCCACCGCGCCGGCCTGGCCGATGCCGGCGAGCAGCGCCCGGGCCGTTTCGAACGCGAGCGCCTGGAACCAGTCCGGGGTCACGTGATACTCCTTCGTCCACCGCTCCGTGAACAGCTGCGACGCCGGGTCTTTGAGGGCGGGGGTCCACCACAGCCCCGCGACGAGATAGTCGGCGCCGGGCCCGAGCGCCTGCCGGCCCTTCTGATCCGGCCCGCGCGCGCCGTACGACACGAACTGGTGGTAGAGGCCGGCCTGGAGATACTGGCGGTGCATCGTGATGAAATCCGGCAGGTGCGCGTCGGAGAGGAACGCCGCCGCGTTCGACGCCTTGACCTGCTGCAGCAGCGGCGAAAAGTCGCTGCCGTTGAGCTGGAACGACTGATTGAGCACGACCTTGAACAGATCCGGGTGCGCCTTCGCCTGATCCGTGATCGCGTCGATGTAGTCCTTGCCGTGGTCCGTATTCTCCCACACCGCGGCGATCGTGAGCGGCTTCGGCAGGTGTCCGGCCGCGATCTGAGCCGAGATGAAGTTCATCGTGATCGCGCCGAGATCGTAGACCGTCGCCAGGGTCCCGAAGATGTACTTATAGCCGCGCTTGAAGATCGAGGACGCCGCGCCGCCGCCCTCGACGTAGGGGATCTTGTACTGGTCGGGCACGACCTCTTGAGCCTCGACGAGCGACGTATCGTAACCGCCGAGCAGGAAGTTCACGTGCTGGTCGGTGACGAGCTTCTCGACCAGGCTGCGCGAGCGCGTGCCGTCGCTGCCGTCGTCGAGGATGACGAGGGTCAGGCGGTATTTCTGCGATCCGACCGCGAGGCCGCCGGCCTTGTTGACGTCGTCGATCGCCAGGGTATAGCCCTGCTTGAAATACCCGCCGGATGATCCGAACGCGCCGGTCAGCGGCAGGACGGCACCGATCTTGATCTCCGGCATTGCCGCCGGCCGGCCTGGCGTGACGAGCGCAAACAACAGCACCGGCACGATCAGCGCGCCTACCACCGCGCGCATACCCTGTCGCATGACTGGTCCCCCCGGTGGCCCCCCGGCCCCTGTCTTGCCTGCCCGCGCGCCGAGCCGCGGCGTATCCTTACGTCCGGCGGGGAGAACCTCCTGCTCTCCGGGCGCGTCTCAGTCCGGAGTGGGACGCTGCGGCCGGGTTGCCATGGGAACAACCTCGACACTGGCGCATGGTGAATGGTGGAGGACCGCCCCCGCGTGGCGACGAAGCCACGAGGCCGTGAGCGCTCCGCATCAAGTATCGGCCACGGCGGAGCGGCGGGTGCGGCGGCCGGCAGTGCGCGTGCTCCGCGGCGTGCTCCGCGGCGTCCTGTGCGCGGGCATTGTCGGCCTCGCGGCGCTCGCCGCCGGCCGCGGCGTCTGGAAACCGCCCGTCAGAGCCGCCGAATCACAGCGAATCGAGATCACCCTCGGCGCGGACGTCATCGATCCGGCCGTCATGCTGCTGCTTCCGGGCTCGGTGCGGTTCGTTGTCCGCAACACGTCGGGGGTGCCGCGCGCGTTGACCATCACGGGACCCGGGATCGAGACCTCCACCGGCGTGCTCCGGGATGGGAGCAGCGGCACGCTCGACGTCACGTTTCTCCGGCCGGGGACGTACCTCGCCGGCGACGGCCGCGCCGCGGCCGGATCGATACGGGTGCGACTGCCGTGAACGAGAACGTCCGCGTTTGTTTCTGCACGTCGGAGGCGGTGCCGTTCGCCAAGACCGGGGGGCTCGCCGACGTGGCGGGCGCGCTGCCGCGGGCGCTGGCCGAGCGGGGCTGCGACGTGCGGATCGTGCTGCCCGGCTACCGGTCCATCGACCGGACCCGCTTCGCCTTTCAAACGATCGGCCGCGCCGCCGTATCACTCGGCGGTACCTCGGCCGACGTCACACTGCTCGAAGGGCGGCTGCCGGAGACCGCCGTCCCGGTGTATCTCATCGCGCACGACCCGTCGTTCGGACGCCCGGGCCTCTACGGCGAGGGCGGGACCGACTACGAGGACAACCTCGAGCGGTTTACCGTGTTCGGCCGCGGCGTGCTCGCGTTGCTCCGGCACCTCGGATGGAGCCCCGACGTCCTGCATTGCCAGGACTGGCAGACGGCCCTGCTGCCGGTGTGGCTGCGCGAGGAGCCCCGGGCCCCCGGCCTCGAGCGCACGGCGACCCTGTTTACCATTCATAACCTCGCATACCAGGGGCTGTTTCCACCCGACCGTTTCCCGGTCACCGGCCTCGCGCGGCGGGTCTTCACGCCGCAGGGCCTCGAGTTTTTCGGCAAGGTGAACCTCCTCAAAGGCGGGCTGGTCTTCGCCGACCTGCTGAGTACCGTGAGCGAACAGTACGCCCGCGAGATTCAGACGCCGGAGTTCGGCTGCGGCCTGGACGGCGTGCTGCGGGACCGCGCCGCCGATCTCACCGGCATTCTCAACGGCGTGGACTACAGCGCATGGGATCCGTCGACCGACCGGCACCTCGCGGCGCGCTACACGCCGGACGACCTCGCGGGCAAAGCGGTCTGCAAGCAGGACCTGCAGCGCACCCTGCGCCTCGGCGAGACCCCGGACGTCCCCACAGTCGGCATGATCACGCGGCTCGCCGACCAGAAAGGCCTCGACCTCGTCGCCGCCGTCCTCGACCGGCTCGTCGCGCGCGGAGCGCAGTTCGCGCTGCTCGGCACCGGCGAGCCCAAGTATCACGAGATCTTCCAAGCGTTCCACGAGCGCCATCGCGGCCGCGTCTCGGTCACCCTGGGGTTCGACGACGCGTTGGCCCACCGGATCGAGGCCGGCGCGGACATGTTCCTCATGCCGTCGCGGTACGAGCCGTCCGGTCTGAATCAGCTGTACAGTCTACGCTACGGCACGGTCCCGGTCGTGCGCAAGACCGGCGGACTGGCCGACACCATCGTGGACGCCGCGCCGGATGCCGTCGCCCGCGGGACGGCCAACGGCTTCGTCTTCGAGGCCTACGCCGCGGAGGCGCTGCGCGCGACGCTCGAGCGCGCGCTGGCGACGTTCCGCAACCGGGGGGTGTGGACGCGTCTCATGCAGACCGGAATGCGGCAAGATTTCTCGTGGGGGCGCGCGGCCGGGCGGTACGTGGAGACGTACCGGCGCGCGATCGCCGCGAAACGCGCCGGCGCGCCCACCTAGGCCTCCGCGCCGCACCCGATGCCGTCCCAACCACGGAGGGATGCCGTGCCCGAGCTGCGCAAAGATCCGATCACCCGCCGGTGGGTGATCGTCGCCAACGAGCGGGCGGCCCGCCCGAGCGACTTCGCCAAGAACGAGCCGCTCGCCGCGCCGTCATCGACGTGTCCGTTCTGCGAAGGCCACGAGAGCACCACCCCGCCGGAGATCGTCGCGATTCGCCGGCCGGGGACCGCACCCGACACGCCGGGCTGGCAGGTGCGGGTCGTCCCGAACAAGTACCCGGCGCTCCGCATCGAGGGATCGACAGACGTCACCTGGGAGGGCATGTTCGAAGGCATGGGTGGCGTCGGCGCCCACGAGGTCATCATCGAGACGCCCGAGCACGCGGCGCATCCCGGGGTGATGAGTCCGGATCAGTTCGCGTCGGTCCTGTGGATGTACCGCGAGCGCTACCGCGATCTCGACGGCGACCCGCGTTTCAAGTACCTGTTGCTGTTCCGCAACCATGGCCGGCAGGCGGGCGCGTCGCTCGCGCATCCGCACTCGCAGTTGATCGCCATGCCGATCGTGCCGAAACGGGCGGAGGAAGAACTGGAGGGCGCCCAGGCCTACTTCGCGCGCGAAGGCCGCTGCGTCTTCTGCGACATCCTCCGTCAGGAGGTGGGAGAAGGGCCGGAAGGGAACGGTCGGCGGCTCGTGTGGAAGAACGACGAGTTCGTCGCCTTCGCGCCGTACGCGTCGTGGTGCCCGTTCGAGCTCTGGATCCTTCCCCGCCGCCACACCGCGAGCTTCGGCGCGCTCGAAGACGTGCAGTTGCGGCCGCTCGCCGAGACCGTGCAGGCCGTCCTGGGACGGATCCACGCCTGTCTCGCCAACCCGCCGTACAACTACATCATTCACACCGCCCCGTACGACGCCAGGGTTGACCACTTCTACCACTGGCACATCGAGGTGCTGCCGCGCCTCTCGCAGGTCGCGGGGTTCGAGTGGGGGTCCGGGTTCTACATCAATACGGTGCCGCCCGAGGACGCGGCCCGGTATCTCCGGGAGACGAAGATCCCGGTGGCCAGTCCCACCGGAGCCCAGGGAGGTGCGCCTTGAGTCGATTGCCCGCGGCGTGGCGACACGTCGTGCTCTGCCTCACGCTGCTCGCCCTCGCCGCCGTCGGCGCCGGTCCGCCGGCGCTCGGCGCCGCGCCGGGCACGCTGACCGTCGGCCTGGACCAGGAGCCGCCCACGCTCGATCCGGCCGCGTCGCCGTCGGCCGTGACCTACCAGATCATCACGGACGTCGCGGAGAACCTGCTGTACCAGGACCTGGGCGGGAAGCTGCTCCCGTGGCTGGCCACCGGGTACAAGGCCGCGCCCGACGGCAAGTCGTTCACGTTCGCGCTGCGGAAGGACGCGAAGTTTTCGGACGGCGCTCCGGTCGACGCGGCGGCCGTGAAGTGGAACTTCGACCGCATCGTCAACCCGAACTTCAAAGCGGGCGGCGCGCTGCTCGCGCTGACGGGCTACGCCGGGTCCACGGTCGTGGATCCCTACACGGTCCGGGTGAACTTCAAAGAACCCTACGCGCCCTTCCTCACCTACGTCTCCGGGGGGACCCTGTCGCTCATTTCGCCGAAGACCACGCCGGGGCAGGGCGACGCGGTCAACCAGAAGCCGGTGGGGAGCGGACGGTTCACCGTCAGCGAGTACGTCGCCAAGGACCACGTCACGCTGGTCCGCAACGCCGAGTACAACCGCAAGCCGCCGTACAGCACCCGCCAGGGCCCGGCGGCCGTCGACCGGATCGTGTGGAAGTTCATCCCGGAGTCCGGCACGCGCGTCACGACGGTGGAATCGGGCGAGACGCAGATGATCAGCTTCCTCAACACGCCGGCCTCGGTGCTCCGGCGCCTGGAGGGCAACAAGGCCCTGCGCGTGGAGAAGAACCCGTATCCCGGCGCGCCGCGGATCTGGCTCCTGAACGTCCGCAGGCCGCCGACCAACGACGTGAAGGTGCGGCAGGCGCTCCTCTACGGGCTCAATCGCGCCGCGTTCGTCGACTCGGTCTTCCGGGGAACCGGCACCGCGGCGTGCGCGCCCCTCACCCAGCACACGCTCGGCACCCCGGCGCTGTGCGCCAAGTACAAGTACGATCCGAAGAAGGCGGCGGCGCTGCTCGACGAAGCCGGGTGGAAGATGGGCCCCGGCAACATCCGGACCAAGAACGGCCAGCCGCTCACGATCGAGATCAATTCGATCAACTACGGCAGCGGCAACCTGCCCGAGATCGAGCTGCTGCAGGGGCAATTGCTCCAGCTGGGCGTCGACGCCAAGATCAAGAGCCAGGCGCGGCCGCCGTGGTACGAGGACAACTACCACTGCGCCACCAACGGCCCGGTGATGTTCCTGCGCTCCACGGACTGGGACGGGCTGTACGCGCTGTTCGCCTCGCAAAACGTCGGCGGCAACTTCAACTGGTCGTGCTACGCGAATCCGGAAGTGGACAGGCTGATCGCCGATGGCCGCGCGGCGTTCGATCCGGCGAAGCGGCGCGTGATCTACGACCGGATGGAGACGATCCTCATGAACGACGCCGTCTCGATCCCGCTCGTGGACGAGCTGTCCGTCTGGGTGATCCGCAACACCGTGCACGATACGAAATACAACTTCTCGACGTACCCCGTGCTCGGCGATGTGACGATCGGCAAGTAGGCCGTGTGAGCGACACGGTCGTTGCCGAATAGCGCCGTGACCGCTCCCCCCGGGTGGCTGGTCGTCCGCGCGTCCCGCCTGATCGACGGGACAGGCCGCCCGCCCATTGAGGATCCCACGGTCGTCGTGCGGGGCGGGATGATCCACAGCGTCTTGGGTGGTGCGGGGCCGCCCGGCGATTGGCCCGCCGGGACGCCCCATCTCGACCTCTCCGGCCACACGCTGCTGCCGGGGCTGATCGACGCGCACGTACACCTGGTGCTGCCCGGCGACGGGACGCCGTTCGAAGACTCCGTGCGGGAGCCGGACGGCGTGCTGCTGGCGACGGCGCTCCGGAACGCCCAGGCCGCGCTGCGCGCCGGGATCACCACGCTGCGGGACTGCGGCGGCATGCGCGACACCACACTGCATCTCCGGCGGGCCCAGCGCCTCGGGTACGTCCAGGTCCCCCGGCTGCACCTGTGCCGCTGTCCCGTCACGATCACCGGCGGGCACTGCTGGTATTTCGGCGGAGAGGCGGACGGCCCCGAGGGCATGCGCCGGATGGTCCGCGCGCTCGCCAAGGCCGGCGTCGATTACATCAAGATCATGGGGAGCGGCGGCGGCACCCGCGGGACGGACTCGTCCCGGCCGTCGTACACGGTCGAGGAGCTCCGCGCCGCCGTGGACGAGGCCCACCGGCTCAACCGCCGGGTCGGCATCCACTGCACCTGCGCCCAGGCGACCCGGAACGCGATCGCCGCGGGGACGGACCACATCGAACACGCGCTCTTCATCACCGACGCGGAGGGGCATTCGCGGTTCGAGGCCGACGTGGCCGACGCCGTCGCGCAGCGGGAGGTGGCGGTGACGTCGACCCTGTGCGTCGGACACTTCCTGGTCGGCGCACTCTCGACCCGGGCGGAGGCGACGGGGGAAGACCGGGCCGCCGTGGAACGGTGGCGGCGGATGAACGATGCCAACCTCGATCATGCCCGGCGCATGCGGCGGGCGGGGGTGCGCTACGTCGCCGGCACCGATGCCGGCTGGCGCTTCACCCCGTTCGACGGCCTCGTGACCGAGCTCGAGCTGCTGCACGAGTCCGGGGCGTCCGCGGCAGAGGCGCTCACCGAGGCGACGTCCGGGGCGGCCGCGGCCATAGGGATCGCCCATGAGGTGGGCGCGCTGCGGGAAGGCCTCCACGCCGACATGATCGCGGTCGCCGGGGATCCGCTCGAGAACCTCGCGGTCCTGCGGCGTCCGGCGATGGTTCTCCTCGGCGGCAACCCCGTCGTCCGCAACACGTAAGCGTGTTCCGCTACATCTCCGCACGGCTCCTCGCGACGGTCCCCGTCGTCTTCGGCGTCACGCTCGCCGTGTTCTCGATGCTGTACCTCATCCCCGGCGATCCGGTCAAGATGATGCTGAGCGAATTCGTGACGAGCCCGGAGCAGATCGCCCGTATGCGGGCGCAACTGCACCTCAACGAGCCGTTCGCGCAGCAGTACGGCCGGTTCGTGTGGAATGCCGCGCGGGGGGACCTCGGCGAGTCGATTCGCGACCGGCGGCCCGTCACGACCGAGATCATGGAGTTGTTCCCGTCCACACTGCAGCTCGCCGTCGCCGGGCTGGTGCTGTCCGGCACCCTCGGCGTCTCGCTCGGCCTCGTGGCCGCGATCCGCCAGAACTCCTGGGCCGACGTCGGGGCGATGATGGCGGCGCGCCTCGGGGTCTCCATGCCGTCGTTTTGGCTGGGCCTCTTGTTGATCTTCGTCTTCTCGCTGCACCTCGAGCTGCTGCCGGCCACCGGCGGAGGCGGCCTGCAGCACCTCATTATGCCGGCCGTGGCGCTCGGCACCGGCGCCGCGGCGATCACGGCCGCGCTCACGCGGTCCAGCATGCTCGAGGTGCTGCGGATGGAGTACATCACCACCGCGCGGGCCAAGGGCCTTGCCGGCGCCTCCGTGATCTTGCGTCACGGGCTGGCCAACGCGTTCATTCCGATCGTCACCATCTTCGGACTGCAGGCCGGGCAGCTGCTCGCCGGCACCGTGGTCATCGAGACCGTCTTCGGCCGGCCCGGCGTCGGGCGGCTGCTCGTCAACGCGATTCTCAACAAGGACTTTCCGCTGGTGCAGGGCATCGTGCTGTTCGTCGCGGTCGCCTACGTGCTCATCAACCTGGCCGTCGATGTGGTGTATGCCGCGATCGATCCCCGGATTCGCTACGGGTGATCGCGCGCACGCCGGGCGCCGGTCGGATGGGTAGACCGCTCGCCGCGGTGGACGCGGTCCGGGCGCCCGCCGGCGGGGCGCGGGGACGCCTGCCGCGCGCACGCTGGCAGGTGGCCGTCCGGCGCGCCCGCCGGCACAAAGGGGCGGTCGCGGGCCTCGTCATCGTCGGGTCGCTGGTCGTGATCGCGGTCTTCCAATACGCGTTTGCACCGGTGAGCCCGATCCGCATCGACGTCGCCAACGCACTGGCCGCGCCGGGCCCCGGGCATCCGATGGGCACGGACCAGTACGGCCGCGACGTCTACAGCCGCGTCGTGCACGGCTCCGGCATCTCGCTCACGATCGGGCTCATCTCGGTTGGCATCGCCGCGACGGCCGGCACCGCGATCGGCCTCCTCGCCGGTTACTACGGCAGGCTCGCGGACGCGCTCCTCATGCGGGCCGTGGACGTGATGCTGGCGTTTCCCGGCATCCTGCTCGCGCTCGGCATCGTCAGCGTGCTGGGCCCGAGCCTGCGCAACCTCATGATCGCCGTCGGGATCGCGGGCATCCCGGTGTACGCGCGGCTGGTGCGCGGGTCGGTCCTGGTCGCGAAGGAACAGCTGTACGTGGAGGCCGCGCGGGTGACCGGGGTCCCGGTCCCGATCATCCTCGTCCGCCACATTCTGCCGAACGTCGTGGCGCCGGTGATCGTCGCGGGCACGCTCGGCATGGGGACGGCGATCCTCGCGGCCGCCGCCCTCTCGTTCATCGGGCTCGGCAGCCAGCCGCCGACGCCGGAGTGGGGCCGGATGCTGAGCGAGGGCCGCGACTACCTGCGCGACGCCTGGTGGATCGCCACCTTTCCCGGCCTCGCCATCATGCTCACCGTCCTCGGCGTCAACATGCTGGGTGACGGCCTGCGCGACGTGCTCGACCCGCGCCTCAAGATCTAAACCGGCCGGCCCGGCCGGACGCTCTCTCGGAGGGCCGCGTTACTCTGGAGCACCGGGCCCCGACGGCTTGTCGTCCCCGCCGTGCGCGGATTCGAGGCCGTAGAGTTCGGCAAATTTGGCGCGCAGATAGCGGAGGTACGGCTCCGGGGTCAGCGCGCGGCCCGTGGCGCGCTCCAGCAGCTCGGCAGGCAGGAACTTGCGCCCGTGCACATAGACGTGCTCGCGCATCCACCCATAGAGCGTCTCGAACCGGCCCTCGCGCATCTCCGCCGGAACGGCGGGATGCGCCCGGCAGGCCGCTTCGAACAACTGCACCGACGCCACGTTGCCGAGCGTGTACGACGGGAACGACCCCACGAGGCCGCTAGACCAATGGATGTCCTGCAGCACGCCGTCCGTATCGGTGGGCGGTACTACGCCGAGGTACGCGCGCATCTTGCCGCCCCACGCCTCCGGCAGATCCCGCACCGCGAGCTCCTCGGTCAGCAGCGCCTTCTCAAGCTCGAACCGAAGAATGACGTGCAGGTTGTAGGTGGCTTCGTCGGCGCGGACCCGAATCAGTCCCGGCTCCACGAGGTTGACCGCCCGGTACACCGCCTCGGCGTCGGTCCGGCCGAGCTGCGCCGGAAACGTCTCGCGCAACCGGGGGAACGCGTACTGCCAGAACGGGCGGCTGCGGCCCACGAGGTTTTCCCACATCCGGGATTGCGACTCGTGGATGCCGCTGCCGGCGCCCTCCGACAACGGCGAGCGTTCGAGGGCCGGCGCCGTTCCCTGACTGTACATCGCGTGCCCCGACTCGTGAAAGGTGCCGAACACGGCCGATAAGCGCCGCCCGAACCGCGTGGTGATGCGTACGTCGTCGCGGTGGAACTTGGTGGAGAAGGGATGCGCCGACAGGTCGAGCCGCCCGCGGCGGGTCTCGTAGCCGAAGGTCTGCACGATCTCGAGCGCGAACGCCCGCTGCGCGTCCTCGTCGAAGTCCGCGTCCAGGACGCCGGCGTCGACCGCGCCCGCCCGCGCCGCGATCGCCCGAACGAGCGGCACGATCACGTCGAGCAGGCGGCGAAACAGCGCTTCGAGCTCCCGCGCGGTCATTCCAGGATCGTACCGGTCCACCAGCGCGTCGTAGGGATGGTCCGCGTACCCGATGTAGTCCGCCTCGCGCCGCGCAAGCGTCACGACCTGCTCGAGGTGCGGACGAAACACGGCGAAGTCGTCGGCCCGCCGCGCCTCCTGCCACACGTGCGTCGCGACCGCCGTCACGCGCCGCTGTTCCGCGACGAAGTCGGCCGGCAGCTTCGCGGCCCGGTCGAGATCGCGGCGGGTGACCCGGACAAGGGCGGCCTCGTCCGATCCCGGCTCGGCGCCGTCGGCGGCGCGGGAGGCGGCGTCGAGCCGCCGGCGCGTCTCGTCCGACACGAGGAGTTCGTGCGCGAGGCGCGCGAGCGTCGCCAGCTGGAGGGCGCGGCCTTCCGCCCCGCCCGGCGGCATCTGCGTCTCCTGATCCCACCGCAGAATCGCGGTCGCCGCCCGGAGGTCGGCGATCGTCGCAAGATGCGCCCGAAGCGCCGCCACCGCCCGATCTCGCCTACCGTCCGTCATGCGCGCCTCCTCGAGAATCTCGGGGTCACGGCCGGCCGCGGACGCGGGGAGTGATGCGCGGCCGTCGCGAAGTCGTGTTCGTGAGTGCCGGACCGATGCCTGCGCCGGCCCCAGGAGGACTCGGAGATGCGCGACACGGTGCTGATCGAGGAGATGACCTGGCCGGAAGTACGGGACGCCATCGCCGCGGGCAAACGCCGCGTGATCGTGATGCTCGGAGCGATGGAGCAGCACGGGCCGCACCTGCCGATCGGCACCGACACCTACCTCGGGTACGCGACCGGCGTCCGACTCGCGCGCCGGCTCGGCGACGCGCTGGTCGCACCCGTCGTCTCGCTCGGGTACTCCGCCGGGCATCTCCCGATGGCGGGAACCGTGAGCATCGAGGAGGCGACCCTCGAGACCGTGATCCAGGACGTTTGCCGCTCGCTGGCCCGCCACGGGTTCCGCGAGATCATCCTGCTGTGCAGCCACGGCGGCAACTACCGCGCGCTGCGCGGCGCGCTGCCGCGCCTGCGGGACGAGCACGCGGCCCTACGGATCTCCGCGGTGACCGACTTCGACGAATGGCTGCAGCACACGCGGGCGTTCGCGGCGCGCGAAGGCCTCGACATGACAAAACTGGGCGTGCACGCGGCCCAGGGAGAGACGTCCCTGATGCTGGCCCATCGCCCCGATCTCGTGCAGATGGACAAGGCCTGCGAAGGCTTCACCGGAGACGCGTCGATCCGGTGGCGATCGAAGGTGCCGCCGCCGATGGACACCATGAGCCCGACCGGCATCCTCGGGGACGCGCGCGGGTCGACTGCGGAGCTCGGTGAGAAGATGTTCGCGGAGCGGATCGAGCGCCTCGCGCAGATGATCGCGACCGGAGCCCTGGCCGGCTCGGGCGCCTGACGACCGGGCCCGCCGCCCCTGCAACATTCGGCGTTTACGCGCGCGCGCGGCGGAAGACCACCCCGAGCCAGAGATACCAGGCGGGCCCGACGACGAACCCCGCGAGAAGCGCCGGGACCACGATCAGAGGGTTGGCCGGCGTCACGATCAAGAGCCGGCCGACGTACAAGATGATCTCCAGCACCGCGAGCAGATACCCGAGCCCGGCAAGGGGCCCCGGAAACGCGCCGGCCCGGCTCCCGGACGACGTCTGCGCCATCAGTCCGGCCAGGACCGCGAGCCCGACTCCGCTCGCGCCGAAGGTGAGCAGACCGCGCGGATCGACCGGGCTCAGCGCGCCGGCCGGAACACCGGCGCCGGAGGCGGGGCCGACGGCGACCGCGAGATCGTAGCCGCCGTGGACGAGCGCGCCGGCCGCCCCGATGATCCCGAGCAGCAGGCCCCATAACGCCTTGGCGGGATCGATCTCCCGCACGGCCTCGTAGATGCCGACCAGGACGGCGGTCGAGAAGATGGCGCCGAGCCCGAGACACAGGGCGGCCAGCGTCCGGCCGGCGTGCGGCGCGGCCGGCGTGACCACGACGAATGCGACCGAGTACACAAACGTGGTGACCGCCGCGGCAAGCGCGGCGGACCCCGCAGACCGCCGGTAGGCGTTCGACGGCATGTCGTTCCCCCCTGAGCAGGCATCCTGAGCGCGGCGGAGATTCGACGCCGGCCGGGTCTCCACCGCCCCGCGGTCCCCGACGTCTATCCGGGCCTTGGCCGGGCGCTATTCCGCGCTGGCCCCGCCGTCGGTCGCGCGTTCGGGAGTCGTCGCCTCCAGGCGCGCTTCGAGCACACAGTGCAACGGAATCTCCGCAATCCACGGTCCCGCGGGAGAGCCGGCCAGGAACTCCTCAGTCGGCTCCGGCTCTTCAAACGCGGTGATGACGAATCCGGCCGTCCGAAGCGTCCGGACGTACCACGAGAGCAGCCGGTGGTAGGCCGGCGTGTTCGCGACGTGGTCCTCGCCGGCGCGCCAGATATCCGTTCCCGCAGGCCAGGTCCAGCAGGCGCCGGCCGGCCACCGGGCCGACCACCCGCAGCAGCGCGGGATCGATGAGCGTCCGGTGCCAGAGATCGCCGTCGTCGCCCTGCTTGGCGTCATACCAGGCCGCCATGGCCTCCCAGATGCTCACGTCCATGTGGGACGCCTCCTCGGGCCCGCGCCGCCAGGCAGGCCATGCCGCGCCGCGTGGGAAATTTCCCGGCACCGCCGTCGCGCGCCCGCGGCGCCGATCGCGCGGTCCAGGTGGAGTTGCCATGTCTCACGATACGCCCGACCGGATCTCGTTTCGGCGCCTCGCCGAATCCGATCTGCCGCTGCTTCATCGCTGGCTGAACACGCCGCACGTGCTCGAGTGGTGGGACCGCCCGGGTCCGACGCTCGACGAGGTGCGCGCGAAATACCTCCCTCGGGTGAGCGGGACGCACGACGCGGTGCCGTACCTCATCGACCGGAACGAGACACCGATCGGCTACATCCAACTCTATCGCATCGCCGGCGGCACGTGGGGCCTGCACGACACGGGGTCCGGCGTCGGCCTGGACCTCTTCATCGGCGACGCCCGTTACGTGAGACGCGGGCTCGGGCCGCGCATCCTCGAGGCCTTCCTCCGGAAGATCGTGTTCGCCGACGAGGCCGTCGACGCGTGCTACGTGGACCCGTCGCCCCGGAACCGCGTCGCCATTCGGGCATACGAGAAGGCGGGGTTCCGGCGTGTTCCGGCCGCGGCCCCGCCGGATGCCTCCCCGGCCGTGTATCTCATGCGCATCACGCGCGCGGACGTGGAAGCGCACGATCGAGCGGATTATCGCGGCGGGAAGTACACCTCGTTCACGTTGCTGTAGGTGCCGCCCGGACGGGGCCCGCCGTTCAGCGCGTAAATCCGTCCGCCGACGCCGACGACGGCCAGGCCGTGGCGGGGCGACGGCATCGGCGCGCGAGGCGTCCATCGGTCCGTCGTTGGGTCGTATTCCTCGTTCTCCGGATAGGTGCCCGGGCGACCCAATTCGCCGCCCATGACGTACGCGCGTCCGGCGACGGCCGCCGCGCCGAGTCCGCTGCGCGGCGTGAGGAGCGGCGCCCGCGTCTGCCAGGTGTCGGTCGTGGGATCGTACGCTTCAACCGTACCGACGTTCCGCGCCGGCTCGCCGACGCGGCCGCCGAAGACGATGATTCGTCCGTCCAGCGCAACGGCGGCAAGATGATTGCGCGGCGTCGGCATGGAGCGCAATCGCTTCCACGTGTCGGTCGCGGGATCATAGGTTTCGATCGCACCGGTATCGCGGCCGGCCGTACCGCCTACGGCGTAGATGCGCCCTCCGGCGGCAACCGCCGTGAGCGCGCCCCGTGCGCTCGGCATCGACGCCCGCGTGCGCCACCGGTCCGTGCGGGGATCGTACTCGTACACGGTGTTGATGGGATGCCAGATCGAACGGTCGCGGGCGACGAAGCCGCCGATCACATAGAGCCGTCCGTCAAGCGCAGCGGCGGCGGGATGGTGGACCGCCTGGGGCAGCGGTGCGACCGCCCGCCACCGGTTTGCGGCCGGATCGTATTCCTGAACGTCGGCCGTCACGCCGATCGCGGTGAGGCCGCCCACGACGTAGATGTGATCCCCGAGCGCCGCGCCCGCGACCTCGGACCGATCGGTGAGGGCAGGCGGGCGCGGCTCCCACCGGCCGATCGTCGCGGCGTCCGGCGAAGCCGCTCCCGACCGTGGCGCCGGACCCGACAGACCAAGCCCCAGACCGATCGCGATCAGAATCGCCAGACCTGCGGGGACCTGCCGCATCGTGCGCCGGCCGAAGGCGTCAGTCGCCCGTCGGCCTGATCCCGGCGTTTTCGACCATGAGGATCACCGTACGCTCCGGCGCGCTGGTCCTGTGGAGCACGCCCTTCGGCACCATGAAGCCCTGCCGGGGGGCGAGTTCGACCCTGCGGCCCTCCAGATCGATGACGAATCGCCCGTCGACGACGTAGAAGAACTCGTCGTCCCGGTCGTGTTTGTGCCAGTGGAAATCGCCGTGCACCACGCCGAGTCGCACGACGCTGTCGTTGACCCGGCAGAGCGTCTGGTTGTACCAGGGCTGCGCGCACGTATCGACCAGCGCCTGCACGTCGATCAGTTCCAGCGGTCCAAACCGTGCGTCGAGATCGATCGCGTAGGAATGTTCGGTCTCCATGGGAGCCTCCCGCATTGCGCGCTCGAATGGAACTCGCCGGTCTATTTCCAAAGCGCACCCTGCTTCGCCTTCGCCCGCCCGCCTGACGCACCTGGGCCGGCGCGCGGCACGCGGGCGTCGCGGCGAGATGACGGACGGCGCGTGGCCCGCGCGGGCGGAGGCGGCGGTCCCGGGTAGGTGACCCGCCCGCCCGCCACCCGCGCCCACGGCGTCAGAGAGTGCAGACGCCCGGTGCCGGGACCCATGATGTGCACGACCTCGTCCCCCCCGGCCGCCAGCGCATCCGCGACGAGCGAGCGGTGGCACCGCCAGGGCACCGCCTCGGCGCACATGATGGCGACCGGGCCGGCCTCGCGGGACAGCGCGCGCAGCCCGTCGACCGCCTCCGCGAACTCCGGCGTTTCCATGTAATCGGCAAACCCACGGAAACTCGCGTTCCGCCACGCGGTGTTGCTCGAGTCCGCGCGGGCCTTTCTCAACCCGCCGAGCGCGCGCACGTGCCGGTAGCGGATGCGCCGGTTGGGCAGCGTCCGACGCAAGGTCTCGGCGTTGAACTGCGGCACGTGGCGCGAGCGCGGCACCGTCCGGATGTCGACGAGCGTGCGCACCCCGAACCCGCGCAGCGCCGCGACGAGTTCGTCGAAGGAGCTCGTCGAGTGACCGATGGTGAAGATCCGCATCGCGGCAGAGTTTCCGAGTCGGCCGGCCGGGTCTCCTTCCGGGCGGCGGGTCCCGGCATGAACGCGGCCCGGCGTCACGGAATGTCTTACCGGAGATGCCGGACCACAACCTCCCGGAAGGATTCCGGCGGACCGTGCGCGGCGCATTCCCGGAAGGAGCCGCGTGGCTGGAGTCCCTTCCGTCGCTGATCGAGGAGTGCGAGCGCCGGTGGCACGTTCGCATCGCCGAGGAATCGTTCGAACTTTCCTTTAATTACGTGGCCCCCGCCCTCACCGCCCAGGGCCGCGACGTCGTGGTCAAGATCGGCGTGCCGCGTCCGGAGCTCGAAAGCGAGATCCGGACCCTTCGAGTGTACGCGGGCGGGGCCGCGGTGGAGCTGCTCGACGCGGACGAACAACAGGGGATGCTCTTGCTGGAGCGCGTGCGGCCGGCGTCCAAACTGTCGGACGCCGTGGACGACGACCAGGCGACGGTCATCGCCGCCCGGGTAATGCGCGATCTGTGGCGGCCGCTGCCGGCCGGGCATACCTTTCCGGCGGCGGCGCATTGGGCCGCGGGACTGCGGCGCCTGCGCCGGCGCTTCGACGGCGGCACCGGTCCGTTCGATGCGCGGCTCGTCGAGACGGCGGAGGCGTTGTTCGAGGAATTGCCGGCGTCCGCAGCACCCGCGGTGCTCGTGCACGGCGACCTCCATCACTTCAACATCCTGTCGGCCACGCGGCGCTCCTGGCTCGCGATCGATCCCAAGGGCCTCGCCGCGGAGCCCGCGTACGACGTGGGCGCGCTGCTGCGCAACCCGTCCCCGGACCTCTATCTGAACTCGGCCGTGCAGCAGCGCCGCGTCGAGCTGCTGGCCGCCGAGCTCGGCCTGGACCGGCACCGCGTTGCGGGCTGGGGCGTCGCCCAGGCGGTGCTGTCCGCGTGGTGGCACTACGAGGAGGGTGGCGCCGGGTGGGGATCCGCCGTGGCGTGCGCGGAGACGTTGATGCGCCTCCTGCCGTGACCTCCGCGCGCCCGCGTTTGTTATACTGAGTGGACCGTGAGCCTCGCCGAGTTGCGCTGCCGTATTGCCGACCGCGACGCCCTCATCGGCGCCCTCGTCGACGCGCTGGGCCGGGAGCGGGTCTTCGCGCAGCCGGTCGACCTGTTGGCCTACGAGTACGACGGGTCGGTCCTGGCCGCCCTGCCGGACCTCGTCGTGTTCCCCGAGTCGACGGACGACGTGGCCGCCCTCGTGCGCGCGGCCGGCCGGTTCGGCGTCCCCCTCGTGGCCCGCGGCTCGGGCACCGGGCTGTCCGGCGGGGCGATCACGCCGATCGGCGGCATCGTCGTCGCGATGAGCAAGATGCGCCGGATCCTCGCCGTCGACCTCGAGAACCGGACCGCGGTCGTGCAGCCGGGCGTGATCAACCTCGACGTCACGCGCGCGGTCGAGGGCGACGGGTACTTCTACGCGCCCGACCCGAGCAGCCAGTCCGCGTGCAGCATTGGCGGCAACGTGGCCAACAACAGCGGCGGCGTGCACACGCTCGCCTTCGGCGTGACGACCAACCACGTGCTCGGGCTCGAGATGGTGCTGGCGGACGGCTCGGTCGCGCGGCTGGGCGGCCGTGGGCCGGACGAGCCGGGGCTCGATCTCACCGGCCTCGCCGTCGGGTCGGAGGGCACGATCGGCATCGTGACGGCCGCGACCGTCCGGCTGCTGCGGCGCCGCGAGACGGTCCGGACGATGCTCGGCATCTTCGAGACGATCGAGGACGCCAGCCAGGCCGTGGCGGACATCATCGCCTCGGGTATCGGGCCCACCTCGCTCGAGATGATCGACCAGCTCACGGCGCAGGCCGTCGAGCCCGCGGTGCACGCGGGGCTCCCCCTCGACGCGGGCGCGGTCTTGCTGATCGAAGTGGAGGGCGTCCGGGAAGGCCTCGAACGGTGCACCCGCACCGTCGAGGACCTGTGCCGCGCGAATCGCGCCCGTGAGGTCCGCACGGCGCGGACCGACCAGGAACGGCTTCTGTATTGGGCGGCCCGCAAGGGCGCGTTCGGGGCGATGGGGCGCCTGGCCCCCAACTACTTCCTCCACGACGCCGTCGTCCCCCGGAGCCAACTGCCGGCGATCATGCATCAGATCGTCGAGATCGCGCGGCGCCACGGCATCCGGGTCGCCAACGTGTTTCACGCCGGCGACGGCAACCTGCACCCGCTCATCCCCTACGACGCGGCGGCCCCCGGGGAAACCGAGCGGGTGATGCGGGCCAGCGAGGAGATGCTCACCGCGTGCGTGGCGGCGGGCGGGACCTTGAGCGGAGAGCACGGCATCGGCTTCGAAAAGAACAACTACATGCCGTGGATCTTCACCGAGGCCGACCTCGGCGCGCAGCGGCGGCTGAAGACGGCGTTCGACCCGGAGGACTGCATGAACCCCTTCAAGGTGTTCCCGACCCCCGTCTCCTGTGGGGAACTCCTCACCCGCCGCCCGCCGCGCCTTGCGGCGTCGGGGTTGTGGATCTGAGCGCGATGGCGTCCCCCGCCCGCGCAGGCAGGACCGCGCCGCGTGACGGCGGCCCGCACGGCCGGGCGGCCGCCCAGCCGATCCCGCGGCTGCTGATCCCGGAGCTCGACAAGTGCATTCAGTGCGGGTTCTGCCTGCCGGCGTGCCCGACGTACCGGATGCTGGGCGTGGAGACCGAGTCGCCGCGCGGCCGGATCCATCTGATCGAGGCCGCGGCGCAGGGACGCATTCCGATCGATGCGCGGCTCGAGGAGCACATGTACGTCTGCCTCGGCTGCCGCGCCTGCGAGACCGCCTGCCCCGCCGGCGTCCACTTCGGCACGATCATCGAAGCGGCGCGCGCGGAGATCGGCCCCACCGGCTCGCCGCTGGCCCGCCGCGTAACGCTCGCGGCGCTGCGGCACCTGATGCCGCACCCCCGGCGGCTGCGCGCCGCGGCGGGGCTGCTCCGTCTCTACCAGCGGAGCGGGCTCGGCCGCGCGCTCCGCCGGCTGCACCTCATGCCGAAGCGGCTCGGAGAAATGGAAGCCCTGCTGCCGGAAGTCCCGGATGCCCCGTTTGCGCCGGCGCAGGAAGTCTTCCCCGCGATCGGGCCGCGGCGCGCGCGCGTGGGCTTCTTGAGCGGCTGCGCGATGAGCGTCCTCTTTCCGGGGGCGAACGAGGCCACCGTGCGCGTGCTGCGGCGGAACGGGTGCGAGGTCGTCGTCCCGCGGGAGCAGACCTGCTGCGGCGCCCTCAACATCCACAACGGCGAACGCACGGCCGCGCAGCAGATGGCCCGCCGGAACATCGAGGTGTTCCTGCGCGCGGGCGTCGACGCCGTGGTCATCAACGCGGCGGGCTGCGGGGTCGCGAGCAAGGAATATCCGGTGCTGTTCCGCGACGACGACCCGGCGTACATGGCGCGGGCGGACGCGTACAGCCGGCTGTGCCGGGACGCGACGGAGTTCCTCGCCGACCTGGGCCTCACCGGCTCCCTCGGTGAGATCCGGGCGCGCGCCACCTATCAGGACCCCTGCCACCTCGCCCACGGCCAGCGCATCCGCCGCGAGCCGCGCGATCTGCTGCGCCGCATCCCCGGGCTCGAGCTGGTCGAGATGGAGGGGGCCGACCGCTGCTGCGGCAGCGCCGGCATCTACAACGTAGTGCAGCCCGGCTACTCGCGGCAGATTCTCGAGGAGAAGATGCGCGCCGTCGCCCGGACCGGCGCCGATCTCCTCGTCGCCCCGAACCCCGGATGCCTCCTGCAGCTCGCGGCCGGCATCCGCGCCCGGGGCCTGCCGATGGAAGCCTGCCACGTCGTGGACCTGCTCGACCGGGCGTACGCCGCCGGCGATCCGGAGCGCGCCCCGGGGCCGCCCGGCCCGGCGTGACCGGCGTGTCTCACACCCAAGACGCGGTCGGCGGCGCCCTGGCCGCGCGCGTCCGCGGCATCGTCGGGGACGCCCACGTCACCACAGACCCGGGCCGCCTTGACGGATGGCAGATCGACGGCGTACGCCCCGCGCTGGGGGCGGCGCCCGCGGATCCCGAGCAGGTCGCCGCCCTCCTGACCGCAGCCGCGGACACCAACGCGGGCGTGATCCCGCGCGGCGGCGGGGCGCACCAGCATCTCGGCAATCCACCCGAGCGCGCCGACCTCGTCATCGAGACGACGCGCCTCACCGGGATCACGGATTACACGCCGGCCGACTACGTCGTCGCGGTCCGCGCCGGCACGCCGTTCCGCGACGTGCAGCGGGCCCTCGCGGCGAACGGGCAGTGGCTCCCGCTCGATCCGCCCGGCGCGGAGGCGGCCACGATCGGCGGCCTCGTCGCGGCGAACCGCAACGGTCCCCGCCGCCTCTTGTGGGGCGCGATCCGCGATCTCGTCATCGGCATCCGCGTCGCGCTGCCCACGGGCGAGGTGATCAAGGCCGGCGGGAAGGTCGTGAAGAACGTCGCCGGGTACGACCTCGGCAAGTTGTTCATCGGCTCGCTCGGCTCGTGCGGGGTCATCACCGACGTGACGTTCAAGATCCTGCCGCTGCCCGGCGACGGCGTAACGGTCCTCGTCACCCTGCCGAGCGCCGCGGCGGCGCACGCGCTCACCACCGCGGTGATGCGGTCGTACCTGCTCCCCTCCGCGCTCGAGGCCGCGAGCCCGGAAACCCTCGTCATGCTGGGGCGGGCCGCGGGGATCGAGGCGCGGGCCGGGCGATGGGGGGTGCTGCTCCTGGCCGAAGGCCTCGAAGAGAGCCGCCGGCGCCACGTCGAGGAGATGCGCGCGCTGACCGCGGCCGCCGGGGGGCCGGACGCCGTCCTCGAGGTGCACTCCGGCGCGGCGCACGAGGCGCTGTGGCGGGCCGTGGCAGGATTTCCGTCGCCCGCCACGCATCCGGGCGGCGTCGTCTTCCGCGTCGGTACGCCGATCACGCGATGGATCGACGTCGCCGGCGCGGCCCACGCGGTCCCCGGGGATCCGCCCGCCGCGGTGCTGGCGCACGCCGGTATCGGACTCACCTACGTGGCGGCCGGGCCGGACCGGGCGACGGCGCTGGCCGAATCCCTCGGGCGGGCCGCCGACGGCCAAGTACCGGACGCGCCCGAGGGCTACGCCGTCGTCGAAGTCGCGCCGCCCGCGCTCAAGCCGCGCCTGCCGGTGTGGGGAGCCGCGCCGCCCGCCGTCGACCTGATGCGCCGCCTGCGGGCGCAATACGATCCGCGGAGCATCATGGTCCCGGGACGGTTGGGATGGCTGTCGTAACCGCCGGCCGCGGCCGCGACGAGGCCGGATCGCCCGCGCCGAGCCGCCGGGCCGTCGTCACGGTCGCGGCGATGCTCGGCATGTTCCTCGCGGCGATGGACGCCACGGCCGTGGGGACGGCCCTGCCGACGATCGTCGGCGCATTCGGCGGCCTGGCCCTCTACTCGTGGGTCTTCGCGGCCTACCAGATCGCCTTTGTGGTGACGACGCCGATCTTCGGCCGCCTCGCGGACATCCACGGCCGCAAGCGCGTGTACCTGATCGGCATCCTCGGCTTCATCGGGGCCTCGGCGCTCTGCGGGCTCTCGCAATCGATGGGGCAGCTCGTGTTCTTCCGGCTGCTGCAGGGCATCGGCGGCGGCGCGGTCCTCCCGATCGCGCTCACGATCATCGCCGACCTCTTCCCGCTCGAACAGCGGCTGCGCATCCAGGGCATGTTCAGCGGGGTGTGGGGCCTCGCCGCCGTCGTCGGGCCCCTGGTCGGCGGCGCTCTCGCCGACCACGGGGCGTGGCGGTGGATCTTCTTCATCAACGTGCCGGCCGGTCTCGTCGCGACGCTGATCCTCACGCTGGCGTTCCACGAGTCCAGGACCGCCGCCCGCGCGTCGATCGACTACGCCGGCATCAGCCTGCTCTCCGCCGCCTCGATCGTCCTGCTGCTGCTGATGTTTTGGGGCGGCCACGAGTTCGCGTGGCTCTCCGTGCAGGCGGCCGGGCTGGCCGTCCTCTGCGTGGCGCTCCTGCTGCTCTTCGCGCGCGTAGAGATGCGCGCCGAAGAGCCGTTCCTGCCGTTCAGCCTGTTCCGCAACCGGATCATCGCCGTGGCGTGCCTCGGCGGGTTCCTGCTGGGCATAAGTATTTTTGGGACCACGGCGTACGTGCCGCTGTTCGTCCAGGCCGTGACCGGCAAGAGCGCCACGACCGCCGGGGAAGCGCTGATGCCCTACATGGTGATGTGGACCGTGTCGAGCATCGTGGGCGGCCGCCTCGCGCTCCTGTGGGGCTACCGGCCGGTGACCACGGGCGGGATGACCCTGCTGGCCGCCGGGTCGCTGCTCCTGACGCGCCTGGACGTCCACGCGACGGCCACCGTCGTCTTTGCCGACATGATCGTGCTGGGCAGCGGCATGGGGCTCACGGCGACGATGTTCATCATCGCGATGCAGAACGCGGTCGCGCGCCCGCTGCGGGGCATCGTCACGTCGATCAACATCTTTACGCGCAATCTCGGCAGCGCGATCGGCGTGAGCGCGCAGGGCGCGGTGCTGGTCGGCATCCTCGACGCGCGGCTGGCGCACCTGCCGGCGCGCGTGCGGCTCGGCCTGCCCACGATCGGCGACCCGCAGGCGATGCTCGATGCGGGATCGCAGGCGCGGCTGGGTCCGGCGGGACACGAAGTGCTCCGGCAGGCGCTGGCCCAAGGGATCCACGGCGCCTTCGTGCTGGGACTGGGGTTCGTCGCGCTGGGGCTCGCGGCCGTCGTGCTGTACATGCCCTCCGGCAGCGTGGCCGACCATGCGTCCGAGACGGCGGCCGCCGGTCGGTCGCCGCGAGGGGACGAAGCCGCCGCCGGCGAGGACGACGCGTGAGGCGCGTGAGGTAGGGCACGGCCATGCATCGGCTCGCACTCGCCCTGGCGCTGCACAACCACCAGCCGGTCGGCAACTTCGACCACGTCTTCGCGGAGGCGACCGAGCGATCGTACGCGCCGATGATCGCCTCGCTCGAGCGCCACCCCGGCATCCGCCTCGCGCTGCATTATTCCGGCCCGCTGCTCGACTGGCTGCGCGCGCACCGCCCCGAGCTCATCGCGCGGCTGCGGGCGCTCGTGGCGCGCGGACAGATCGAGATGCTCACCGGCGCCTACTACGAGGCGATCCTCCCGATCGTGCCCGACGCGGACAAGCGCGGCCAGATCGTGAAGATGACGCGCGCGATCAGGGACGGGTTCGGGTACTCCGCGGACGGGCTATGGCTGGCCGAGCGCGTCTGGGAGCCGCATCTGGCGCGCCCGCTCGGCGAGGCCGGCGTGAAGTACACCATCGTCGATGACTCGCACTTCCACGCCGTCGGGCTCGAAGACCGACAACTGCTCGGCTATTACGTGACCGAAGAGGAGGGCGTCTCGCTCGCGCTGTTCCCGAGCCTCCGGCGCCTGCGGTATCTCATTCCGTGGGTGTCGCCGGAGGACGTCGTGGCCTACCTCCGCACGCTCGCGGAGACGGAGGTCCGGCCGGAGGGCCGCGACGCGCCGCTCGATCTCGCGTTGATGGGCGACGACGGGGAGAAGTTCGGGATGTGGCCGACCACGTACGCGCACTGCTGGGAGCGCGGGTGGGTGGATCGGTTCTTCGACACGCTGGAGGCGACGCCGTGGATCGACGTGGTGCCTCCGGGCGACTACCGGCGCACCCACGACCCGGCCGGCGCGATCTACCTGCCGACGGCCACGTACGACGAGATGGCGGAATGGGCGCTCCCGCCGCAGCGCGCCGAGGCGCGGGCGACCTTCCGGCACGACCTCGAAACCGGGGGCCGCGAGGACCTCGCGTCGCTGGTGCGCGGCGGATTCTGGCGGCACTTCCTCGTGCGATATCCGGAGGCCAACACGCTGCACCACCTGGCGCTCCGCGCCGGACGCAAGGTCCACGCGATGCCGCCCGGGCCGGACCGGGAGCGGGCGCTCGATGAGCTCTGGAGCGGCGAGTGCAACTGCACCTACTGGCACGGCGTCTTCGGCGGCATCTATCTGCCGCACATTCGGAGCGCGGCGTTTGAGCGCCTCATTGCCGCGGAAGCGGACGCGGACCTCATCCGGCACCCGGAACCGTACGCCGAGACGTCGGCCGAAGACCTCAACGGGGACGGGCAGCCCGAACTGTACCTGGCCACCCAGCTGGACGTGTGCACGGTGGACCCGGCGCGGGGCGGCAGCGTCGTGGAGTGGGACGATCGGACCGCGCGGCGTCATCTCGGCAACGTGCTGACGAGGCGGGCGGAAGCCTACCATGCGCGCGTGCGCCACGAGGCGCCTCCGATCGAGGGAGCCGTCTCGATTCACGCGGCGGGCGACCACGCCAAGGAACCGGGCCTCGAACGGCTGCTCATGTACGATCGCGTGCGCCGGGCGACCATGCGAACGTGGCTCTGGCCGGCGGAGGTGTTGCGCGACGAAGCGTGGCGCGACACCGCGGAGGATCTGGGCGGATTCGGCTCCGGCCGGTACGCGTGGCGTCTCGAGGAGACCGGGACGGGCGCCGCGGCCGCGCTGACACGGCGCGCGCCGGTTGGCGAGGGGCAGGTGACCCTCGGGCGCCGGATCGAGGTGGACATACGCCGCCGGGGGCTCACCCACGCCGTGCGTCTCATGTGGGATGGGCCGGGCGTCCTGCGCGCCGTGCTCGCGGAACAGTGGAGCCTCGGGCTGTTCGGGGGACCGGAGCAGGTGTGGGCCGCAGCGGACGGGACGCGCGTCTCGTTGTGGGAGCCGGCGGATCTCCCCCCGACCACCGGCGTGCACGCCGGCGAGACGTACTCCGGCCTCAGGCTTGCGTTCGCCCTCGAGCGGCCCGCGGACGTCTGGAGCCTCCCCGTCTTCACGATCTCGAATTCGGAGGCCGGGCTCGAGCGGAATCACCAGGGGGCGATGCTGGTGCTCCGCTGGGAGCTCGCGCTCCCCGCCGGGACACCCTGGGAGCAGACGACCCACGCCGGGGTGGCGGACGCCACGGGCTAAATCCGGCGGACGATCGCAAGCCCCGCTACTAGTAATCGTCTGAAGGAATCCACCCCCGCTCGTTCGCAAACGATACCCGAGCAGTCACGTCTCACAGGGATGCGGTCGGGGCCGGCCTGGCGCGACGATGACCAACTCGACTGCCGTTGCCGCGATGTTGTTCGGGCCGAACTGCGCTTCGCGCCTGCGAAGACGCGCCCTCCGCAAGGGCGAATTCCTGACGCGCGACGGTGATCCCAGCAGCTATGTCTTTCGCGTGCAGGCCGGAGGCCTTATTCTCGTGTCGGAACGCGAGGACGGATCGTACATCGCCACGGATTGGGTGGGGCCGGGCGGCCTGGTCGGACTGGAGAACGCGATCCGCGGAGGGCCGTGCGAGTCCTCGTGCCGCGCGACGGTGGAATCCACGGTGCAGGGCCTGCCGGTCGGCGAGGTTCAACGTGCCCTGCGCGCCGACCCCGCCGTCGCGCTCGCGATCATGAATTATCTCAGCGATCGCGTGCGCTTTCTTGCCGGTCACGCCGAGACGTTGGCGCTGGAAGGCCTCGCCGTGCGCGTCAGACGCACGTTGCAGACGCTGGCGGAACGCGAGCTCGCCGACGGGCGACCGGCGTCCCTGCACCTGACGCAGGGCGACCTGGCGGCGCTCGCCGGGGCGAGCCGCCAGCGCGTGAACTCAGCGCTCATGGCACTCCGGCGCGCCGGCGTCGTCGAGTTGCGGGGAGGCGCCATCAAAATTCTTTCCCCGGCAGCCTTATGAGGTTCCCAACCCGTTCCGGCGCCCGGCGTCGTAACGTTCGATTTGCATCGTGCTCTTGTCTCGCACGCGACGGTCTATGTGTCTCCACCTTGACTGCCTCCCCGGCAGACTGTCCGTATCATCGGGCCGCTATCATTCCCGGCCCTCGCCGGAAAGAGGGGGAGGATGCGTATGGCCCGGAAATTACTCGTTGGGATAGTGCTCGTGGCGGTCGCAGTGACGGTTCCCTTGGCGCAGGCAGGTTCTGCGGCGATTCTCACGATTACGCCCGCACAGGCCCAGTCGGACTTCGAGGCAGCCAAGGGACGCGCCGGCTGCATCAGTCCCGATGAGAAAACGACGCTGCGGAACGCGGTTGCGCTACTCGCGCTTAATAAGGCGACGCAGCACTACGCGAAGCAGCGCGGCATCGCACCAAACGAAAACGCCTTCCTCATGTCATCCGACGCTCGGCCGGCGATCACGGCTTATGCCGCGAAGATGTATCGACGGTATCTCATCTTCCTCGGTCACCGCCTCATCCTCGCACGCGGCGCGGACTGCACCCGATCCATCGTCGCGTTCCTCAATGGCTCGGGGCTGCATGTCGTAGCCGAGGAAGAGTTGGCTCAGGTGGGCAACTTCAACACGGGTCCGCTGGAACTGGACCCAGACCCGTCATACCAGGGTGGCGCTGGCTGCTACAGTTGCGACAAGCCGGTGGACCTTTTCGCCCAAGGCGGCGGAAATGCGTTGGACCCGTGCTGCGGCTCCATCTCACTTTGGAATGTCGGTCAGTCATTCGTTGGCTACTCGGAAATCATTCTGGCGATGGGGGTCATGGGCATCTCCTTTCCGTCAAGTTCGCCCGTTACCATTAACCAAATCATGGGCGGATTGTTTCTCTTGGGCAAGGGGTTATCCGATCTCGCCGGCGCCGCCACGCACGAAGCCGGCGCATCCCATTAAGGCAGGGGGGTCGGCCATGAAGATGTCCCTTGGTCTGAAAGACGTAAGGGGATGGCTTGCTCTGGCTATAGGCGTCTACGTCTGGATTCCGAAGCCGGGCGGGACACTCGGGGTAATCAACCTGACAACCGATGCCATCCTCATCCCCTTCGGCCTGTGGCTCGCCTTCGGGAACGTGCGGTGGCCTTGGAGTCGTAGGGCGTAGGCGACAGGCTGCTCCACGAGGCCGGGCGGTCGCCACAGCCGCCCGGCCTTTTGCTAATGTCGTGCCAACGAGTTGTGTGGTAAGAGGCGGTAATCAGGGTACAGGAAGGTACTAGAAACCGCATAACAAGCCTGACGATGCGACGTTGCCCTCGACCATGCGTGCCGGAGTACACGCACCCGAACTACGGTTGCTTTCCTCACAGGGATCCCAGTGGACTCGAATTGACGATCCGTCAGGACACCGATCTGAATCGCGAACTCGAATCGGCGGGCCTGGCCAATCTCGCGGCTACCACACGCTGAGCCTGTCGGCCCTGGCATACCGTTTGGGAGCGAACAGCCGGCTGGCCGGCTCTTCGCGGCCGCCGTGTGCGCCGCTGTGCTCTTCTTCGGCGCAGGGCTCCTGTCATTCTTCCCCAAACCGGTACTGGGCGGTTTTCTCTTTTTTCTCGGCCTCTCGTTCCTCGTGGAGTGGCTGTACGACGCGTGGTTCAAACTGCCGCGCACCGATTATGTGCTGGTGCTGCTGATTCTCGCCGCCGTCGGCGCGGTGAACTTTCTGGCAGGTGTGGGCATGGGCGTGGTGGTGGCGATTGTGCTGTTCGTCGTCAACTACCGGTTGATGACGTATCTCGAGAAGCACCAGGTGGGCGAAGGCGACTATCTCGTGCGGCAGGGCAATCCGTCCGACGCGATGTACTTCATCGAGTCCGGTCAGTTGACGGCCCAGGTTGAGTTGCCCGATGGCCGGATCACGCGTCTGCGGACGATGCGCGGCGGCACGGTCGTGGGCGAGGTGCCCATGTACATCGGCGGTGTGCGCACCGCGTCGGTGGTTGCGCTCTCTCCCAGCACGTTCTACCGTCTATCGACCGGCAAGCTGCAGGAGATGGAGCACGACGCTCCCGATCTCGCGGCGGCCTTGCATAAATTCATCGCGCGACTGCCGGCAGAGCGATTGGCGGGACTGAACCGGACGTTGGAAGCGGCGTTGGGCTAAGAACGCCGGGCCCGCTGGTAAGGCGCCGCCGACCCGCGTCTCAGGGTGCGCGCACGGTTCCCGCGGCACGGCTGGAGGCGCCCATCCGGCAGGCGATCGCGAAGGCCCGGGTGAGCGCCTCTACGCCGGCCTTGTTCTGGCCGGCGATGTCGAACGCGGTACCGTGCGCCGGCGTGGTGATCGGGACGGGCAGGCCGCCCTGGACGGTCACCCCGCGCTCGAAGCCCATCAACTTGATCGCGATCTGCCCCTGGTCGTGGTACATCGTGAGAATGCCGTCGTAGAGACCGGCGCGGGCCCGCAAAAAGATCGTGTCGGCCGGAAACGGTCCGTCCATCGGGAGGCCTTCGGCGCGCGCCTCGCGCACCGCCGGCTCGATGATGTCGATCTCTTCCCGCCCGCAGGTGCCGCCCTCGCCGGCGTGCGGGTTGAGGGCCGCCACGGCGACCCGCGGCCGCCCGACCCCCGCCGCCTCGAGCGCGCGATAGAGCAGCCGGGCCGCGTCCTTGATGCGGTCGCGGCTGAGTGCTGCGGCGACGTCCCGGAGCGGAATGTGCGACGTGACGCGCGTGGTCCACAGCCCGCCTGTCCCGCGGCCGTCGGGGTCCAGCACGTTGAGCTCGCAGAAGTAGGTCCGTACCCCGAGATAGTCGGCGAAGAAGTGCAGCTCGTCCTCGAAGGCGAGTCCCCCCTGTTTCATCGCGAGCTTGTTGAGGGGCGCAAAGCAGATCGCGTCGATCTGGCCGGCGCGCGCGGCATCCAGGCAGATCGCCAGCGCGCGGAGGACCGAGGCGCCGCCCCCGGCGGTGGCCGTTGCGCGCCGCACGTCGTGCGGCGTCACGGTGTCGATCGGGAGGAAGAACGGTGCGCCCGGCTTCTCCCGGGTCCGCGCCTCGGCGATGGACGCGATCTCGTGGAGCGCCGTCCGCGTGCCGGCCACGCGCTGCCCGTCGTCCCACACCCACCGGTCGCCGACCACGACGGCGGTCGCCTGCCGCACCGGATCGCCGCGCGCCACGAGTTTTGCGATGAGCTCCGGCCCGATCCCGGCCGGATCGCCGAACGTCAGCGCGACAACGGGTTTGCGTTCCGGGGTCACGGGCGGCCTCCTTCGGCGCCCGGGTCCACGTCCGTCCCGAACAGCGCGAAGGACCACGGTGCGAGCGTGAGCATCACCGTGCCGCGGGACTCGAGGATCTCGGGCGCCGCGCGGCCGGGGCCGGCCCACCGCGCGTCCGCGGAGTCGATCACGAGTTTCCACGGGCCGGCCGGCACCGCCGCCTCGACCATCGCCGGAGACGCGGAGAAATTGAACGCGGCGACGACGGCGCTCCGCTCGTGCCAGCGGCGGACCAGGAGAACGCGGGCGTCGTCCCAGACGCGGACGTCCATGGTTCCCTTGCTGAGGTTGGCCAGCGCGGGATCCGTCTTGCGCAGCCGGATCAGGGCGGTATAGAGATCGAGCAGCACGCGGTGGCGCGGCTCGCGCGCGTGGCCGCGCGCGACCCGCGACCGTTCGAACGTCTCGGGCGACTGGGGATCGGGCGGCTCACTCTCCGGGTACTCTTCGTACCGGCCCTGCCGGACGGCCGCCGCGAGGCCCGGGTCCCCGTGGTCGGTGAAGTAGAGAAACGGCGCCGTCTCCCCATACTCTTCGCCCATGAAGAGGAGCGGCACGAACGGCGAGAGCAACACCGTCCCCGCCGCCAGTTTGAGCGCCTCGAACCCGACGAGCGCCGTCAGCCGCTCGCCGAGCGCCCGGTTGCCGGCCTGGTCGTGATTCTGGGCGAAGACGACGAACCGCTCGGCCGGGATATCGAGCGACGGCGCCCCGAACCGGCGCCGGAGATAGGGCGAGTACCGGCCCGCGAGCACGAACCCGTCGGTCCACGCCCGCGCCAGGTCCGCGGCGCCGTCGAAGTCCATGTAGTAGCGCATTCGCTCGCCCGTGAGCAGCGCGTGGAGCGCATGGTGAAAATCGTCGTTCCAGTCCGCGTCGAGGCCGTACCCGCCGCGGTCCGGCGGCCGCAGCAGGCGCGGATCGTTGAGACCGCTCTCCGCGATCACGTGCACCGCGCGGCCGGCCGCCCGCGCACGGTCGTGGACGGCGCCCGCCAGTTCCTCGAAGATGTGGCGCGCGGACTGGTCGACGACCGCGTGGAGGGCGTCGAGGCGCAGCGCGTCGACGTGAAACTCCTCGACCCACCAGCACGCGTTGTCGACCACGAACTGCCGCACCGCATCGCTGTCGGGGCCGTCGAAGTTCATCGCGTCCCCCCAGGGCGTCCGGTAGCGGTCCGTAAAGTACGGGCCGAATGCTCCGAGGTAGTTCCCTTCGGGACCGAGGTGGTTGTAGACGACGTCGAGCACAACGGCGAGCCCCCGGCGGTGGCAGGCGTCCACGAGGCGCTTCAGCCCCTCCGCCCCGCCGTACTCCGGATGCACGGCGTAGAGATACACGGCGTCGTATCCCCAGTTGCGCCGGCCGGGAAACTGCGCCACCGGCATCAGCTCGATCGCGGTCACCCCGAGGTCGGCGAGCGCCTCGAGCTCGCCCATCACTCCGTCGAACGTGCCCGCCGCGGAAAACGCGCCGACGTGCAGTTCGTAGATGACGTACTCTGCGAGCGGGAGCCCGCGCCACCCGGCGTCCTTCCACGCAAACGCCGCATCGACGACCTGCGACGGCCCGTGGACGCCGTCCGGCTGCAGGCGGGACGCCGGATCGGGGTAATCGACCGTGCCGTCGAGCACGTACCGGTATCGCGCCCCGGCCTCGACATCCGGGACCACGGCCTCGTAGTAGCCCCCGTCGCAGGATGCGAGCGCGACGCGCCGGCTGCGCGGGGTGACCAGGTACACCTCGACCGCGCTGGCCCGCGGCGCCCAAACGCGGAACCGGCAGCGGCCGCCGGGGAGCAGGACGGCGCCCGGCGTGCCGTCGCTCATGCGCGCGGCCGGCCGAGCAGCATCAGCATCCCGGTGAGCGGGATCCAGGCCCACGAGGGGCGGCTGTTGAGTTCGTAGGCGAGCTCATAGGCGGCCTTATCGAGGAGGTACGTGTCCAGCAGCAGCTGCGCGCCCGGATCGGACGGCACGATCGGCGTGCCCGCGGCCGCGGCGAAATATCCGGCGAGGAACGCCGTCGACACCCAGGACGTCCACAGGCGCGCGCCGGTCCGCAGCTGCGCCTGGAGCTCCGACGCGCGGGGGGGCGGCCTGATCGGCGAACGCGACCAGCGCCGCGTAGTGGAACGACCGCAGCATGCCGGCGACATCGCGCAGGGCCGGCCGCTTGTGCCGGCGCTCCGACAGCGGCCGGGCCGGCTCGCCCTCGAAGTCGATGATGACGAAGTCCTTGCCCGTCCACAGCACCTGCCCGAGGTGGTAGTCGCCGTGACCGCGGCTGCGGACGGCGTTGATCCGGGCGTCGAGCAGCGGCCTCAGCCGTCCGAGCAGTTCGTCCTCGGCGGCGGCGACCTCCTCGGCCATGGGCCGCGCGACCTCGTCGAGCGCGCCCAGGTTCCGGCGCAGCGTCTGCAGGCTCCGCCGCACCGTGGTCCGCACCGATTGGTAGATCGAGCGCTGATACATCGCGGTGAAGGGCTCGGGGGCGAAGTCCGGATCCCGCGCATCCGAGGCCAGGGCCACGTGCAGCTCGCCCGTGCGCCGCCCGAGCAGCCGCGCGTCGCCGAGGTACGGGCCGATCCACGAGACGATCTCGACCGGGATCTCGGCGCGCGCGAGCGTGAGCAGCGCCTCGCTCGGCGGCGCCGGCACCGGGCCCCCCGCCGCGACCCGTTCATAGTAATGCCCCAACTCGTCCAGCGTGTACGTCCACGCGTCGCCCTCGTTGGGGACGAACTGCGACAGGATGGCGACGGTGCGGGTCTCGCCGCCGGCGCGGTACTCGATGGCGCCGGCAACCTGTGGAGTGTGCGGAAACGCCGCGCGCTCGGTGAGAAACCGGCCGACCTCGAAATCCGGGTGGATCCCGGCCTCGGGCCGGCGGAACAACTTCAGAATGCACCGGCCGCCGTAGACGAGCGAGGTGTTGCTCTGCTCGCCGCGCAGGACCCTCGCCTCGTTCACCGCGACCTCATCCCCCGACGGGGACGCCTCGACCGGCGATCCCTCCCCGTCGGTTCGGGGGGGCGGGGAGAGGACCCGCCGGAACGCCTGCGTCTGCACGCCGGCCAGATCGGCGTGGCCGCCGCGGGCCCGCCGCCGGCGGGCGATCACGTCGAGCAGCGCCGAGGCGGTCCACCGGTCGTAGACGCCGTCGTACAGCACGCCGTCGCCCGCGGCCTCGCGGAGGTCGGCGATGACGGCGTGCGGCAGGTCGCGTCGGACCGCGTCCGCGCCGGCGCCGGCGGGGACGAACGCCAGCGGCAGCGCGTAGACGTCGGGATCGCCTTCGACGTAGTCGACGCGGAGCAGCGCGAGGTACGCGGACGCGTCCGCCCCGAGGGGCAGCCGCACCGCGTTTTGGATCTCCACGCCGCGCACCACCCGTCCCTTGCCGCCGAACCACCGGCGGCCGCGGACATACGTCGACAACACGTCGGTCAGCGCGTGGTCCCGGCCGGCCACGAGCGCATCCCATCCCTCCGGCGCGGCCACGAGCGCCCGCGCCTCCGGCTCGGGCTGAGGCGCGCCCCGCGCCGCCGGGCGCTCCAGCGCGAACCAGTAGAAGGTGTGCGGCCCGAGGGTCAGGAGGTACGGCAGGTCGCCGATCGGCGGGAACGGCGTGCGCCCGAACACCTCCACCGGCACCATGCCGTGCCACGCCTGAAGCGGCAGTTCGACGTACTGCACGAACCGCGACAGGTTCGCGACCACGAGCAGTTGCTCGTCCTCGTAGCGGCGCAGGAACGCCAGCACCTTCCGGTTGTCCGGCTGGAGAAACTCGAGCATGCCGCGGCCGAACGCGCGGTAGCGCTGCCGCATCGCGATCACCCGGCGCATCCACCAGAGCAGCGAGTGCGGATTGTCGTGCTGCCCCTCGACGTTGACGGTCTCGTAGTGGTATTCGGGGTCGATGATCGCCGGCAGGAAGAGCCGCTGGGGGTTGGCCCGCGAGAAACCGGCGTTGCGGTCCGGGCTCCACTGCATCGGGGTCCGGACGCTGTTCCGGTCGCCGAGATAGATGTTGTCGCCCATGCCGATCTCGTCGCCGTAGTAGATCACCGGCGTGCCGGGGATCGACAACAAGAGCCCGTTCATCAATTCGATCCGCCGGCGGTGGTTGCCGAGCAGGGGCGCGAGGCGGCGGCGGATGCCGAGGTTGATCCGCGCCGCCGGGTCGTGCGCGTAGACCCGGTACATGTAATCGCGGTCCTCGTCCGTCACCATCTCGAGCGTGAGTTCGTCGTGGTTGCGGAGAAACATGGCCCACTGGCAGGTCGGGGGAATCGGCGGCGTCTGGGAGAGGATCTCGATGATCGGGAACCGGTCCTCCATGCGGATCGCCATGAAGAGGCGCGGCATGAGCGGGAAGTGGAACGCCATCTGGCACTCGTCGCCGTCACCGAAGTAGGCGATCGCGTCCTCCGGCCATTGGTTGGCCTCGGCGAGGAGGACCCGGGCCGGGAACCGCTCGTCGATGTGCCGGCGCAGCGCCCTGAGAAACGCGTGCGTCTCGGGCAGGTTCTCGCAGATGGTGCCCTCGCGCTCGTACAGGTAGGGCACCGCGTCGAGCCGCATGCCGTCGACGCCCTCCCCCAACCAGAAGTCCACCACGTCGAGCATCGCCGCGCGGACCGCCGGCGAATCAAAGTTGAGGTCGGGCTGGTGCGAGTAGAACCGGTGCCAGTAGTACGCGTGGGCCACGGGGTCGAGCGTCCAGTTGGAAGGCTCGAAATCGCGGAAAATGATGCGCGCGTCGCGATACCGGTCCGCGGTGTCGCTCCAGACGTAGAAATCGCGCGCCACGCTCCCCGGCGCCGCCCGGCGTGCCCGCTGAAACCACGGGTGGCGGTCCGAGGTGTGGTTCAGGACCAGTTCGGTGATGACGCGGAGCCCGCGGGCGTGGGCCCCCGCGAGAAACGCGCGGAAGTCGCGCATCGTCCCGTACGCCGGATGGATGCCGGTGTAGTCGGCGATGTCGTAACCGTCGTCCTTGAGCGGCGAGGGGTAGAACGGGAGGATCCACAGCGCGGTCACGCCGAGACTCTGGATGTAGTCGAGTTTGGAGGTCAGCCCGGCGAAGTCGCCGACGCCGTCGCCGTTGCTGTCGGCGAACGCCCGGACGTGCACCTCATAGACGACGGCGTTCTTGTACCAGAGCGGATCGCTCCCGGCGGGGAACGGGACGGCGTGCGGACGCCGCCGCGCGCCGGGCTCCGGGCGGCGGCGGGCGGCGACAGCGCCTCCCCCTTCGTGGGACTCACGCCGCGAAGACGGGGCCGAACCGCCCCGCGAAGACGGGGTCACGGCGCCCGGTCCAGGCGAAAGATGTGCGCCGGCTGCTCGGCCGGACGCAGCACGACGTAGTTCCGCCGGCCGCGCCAGGTGTAGCGCGCGTCCGTCAGCAGGTCCGTCACGGCATACGGGTCGTCCGGACCCAGGCCGAGGGCGGGCAGCGACAGCGTGGTCCAACCCGACTGTGCGAACGCCGGATCGAGGTTCACGACGACGAGCACCGCCGCGCCGCCTGCCTGCCCCGCGCCGCCAGCCGGCGCCGTCTTGCTGTAGCAGAGCAATTGGTCGTTGTCCACCGAATGAAACACGAGCGTGTCGTCGCGCTGCAGCGCCGGGTGGGCCCGCCGGATCGCGTTGACGCGGGCGATCAGGCCGCGCAGGCTGTCCGGCCGGTCGAGGTCCCAGCGCTTGATCTCGTATTTCTCGGCGTTGAGGTACTCCTCGCTGGCCGGGGGCGGGTTTCCCGGGGCGGCCGACCGGTGCTCAAAGAGCTCGAAGGCCGGCCCGTAGATGCCGAAGTTCGCCCCGAGCGTGGCCGCGAGCACGAGGCGCACCGCGAACGCGGGCCGGCCCCCGTCCTGGAGGTACTTGTGGAGGATGTCCGGCGTGTTGGGCCAGAGGTTGGGCCGGAAGAAGTCGCGCACGGGGGGGCGGGTCAATTCCGTGAAGTATGCCGTCAGATCGGCCTTGGTGGTGCGCCAGGTGAAGTAGGTGTACGACTGCGTGAAGCCCACCTTCGCAAGCCGGTACATCACCTTCGGGCGCGTGAACGCCTCCGCGAGGAAGATGACGTCGGGGTCGGTGCGGTGGATCTCCGCGATCAACCACTGCCAGAACGCGAACGGCTTCGTGTGGGGATTGTCCACGCGGAAAATGCGCACGCCCTCGCGCATCCAGAACCGCACGACGCCGAGGAGCTCTTTCCACAACCCCCGCCAGTCGTCCGAGTCGAAGTCGAACGGGTAGATGTCCTGATACTTCTTCGGCGGGTTTTCGGCGTACTGGACGGTGCCGTCGGGCCGCCGGCGAAACCACTCCGGGTGCTCGCGGACGTACGGATGGTCCGGCGCGCACTGGTACGCGAGATCGAGGGCGATCTCCAGTCCGTGCTCGCGGGCGCGCGCGAGGAGGCGGCGAAAATCGTCGATCGTCCCGAGGTCGGAATGGATCGCGGTGTGGCCGCCTTCGGCGGCGCCGATCGCCCAGGGGCTCCCCGGGTCCTCCGGACCGGCCGTCTCGGAGTTGTTGCGGCCCTTGCGGTGCGCGCGGCCGATCGGATGGATCGGCGGCAGGTACAGCACGTCGAACCCCATGCCGGCGACGTACGGCAGGCGCCGTTCGCAGTCGGCAAAGGTGCCGTGGCGGCCCGGCTCCGGCGAGGTCGACCGCGGAAACATCTCGTACCACGCGCCGAAGCGCGCGCGCTCACGGTCCACGACGAGGGTGAGCTCGGGGGCGTAGCGCGACGCGCCGTCCCGCGCGGGGTGCCGGCGCATCGTGTCGGCCAGCTCCGCCGAGAGCGCCATCCGGACCGCCTCCTCATCACCCGTCTCGAGACGCCCGGCCCACCCGGTCAGCCGCGCACGGTCCGAGGGCGTCTGTGGCCCGCGCCGCCGGCTCGGCGCGCGCCCGGCCGCGGCCCGGACCATCTCGGCGCCGATCCGCAGATCCACCCGCACGTCCTGCCCCGCCTCGACCCGTCTGGTGAGATCGTGCGCCCACGTCGAAAACGGATCGACCCACGCCTCCACCGTGAAGCGGTACCGGCCGGCCCGTGCCGCGACAAAGATGCCCCGCCAGCGGTCGTTGTCCAACGGGAGGAGCGGCGTCTCGCTCCAGCCCCCGCGCGAGACGGCATCGCCCTCCCACCGGTACCGCAGCACACCGGCCAGCAGCTCGTGGCCGTCGGCGAACGCGTCGCACTCGACGACAACGGTGTCCCCGGCGGTCCGCTTCGCGGGGAACCGCCCGCCGTCGATCTCAGGCGTCACGCCCTCAATCGCGACCCGTCCGGGTCGGTCCTTCATGGCGGACTCGTGCCGAGGCGTCCGCGGGCTCATACCGGCAACCGTCTCACCGGAGCGCGATGATGTCGTCCAGCCGCACGCTGTCTCCCCGGGTCGTGGCGACGGTGATGTGGTCGCCGCCGTGCAGCACGGTGTCGCCCCGGGGGACCAGCATCCGCGTGCCCCGGCGCAGCGCGATGACGAGACTGTCGGGCGAGACCGTTAGCGCGCTCAGCGGACGGCCGGCCACGGGCGACTCGGAGGGGATCGCGAAGTGCACCAGCCGGGTGCCGAGATAGACGCGTTCGGCCGCGGTCCCGCGGTCCACCTGGTCCAGGATTTCCGGAAAACGCGGCGGGTACAGGTCGTACAGGTACCGGTACATCGCGTCGATGAGGAAGTCGACGTCGCCGGCCGCCATCCACGTCCGCTGGACGTGGTCGAGACAGAGAAAGACGTTGCGGCAGTGCTCGCGCGCCTCGAGCAGCACGCGCCGCCAGCGGGCCGCGTTGCGGAAATCCTCGTCGAGCGCGCGGTACGCGTCGAGCAGCTGCTCCGCGCCGCGCCCCGCCTTGTCGCGGAAGTCCGTCGCGTAGTCGAGCTGCCGGAACGCCTCGCTCGGATCGTAGTCGTGGCGCTCCTCACGGAGCCGTTCGAGCGCGAAGCGGAGATACGCGATCCGCGTGTCGAGCAGGCCTTCCGGCAACCGGCCGAGCCCGACGAGAATCCGCGGGTCGACCCGGTCTTCGGTCGCCGGATAGCGCTCCGGATAGAACTGCAGCATGACCATGAGCGCGTCGGCCAGCATGAGCCCGTACAGGTAGGGCCGCTTGTTGAGCGCCTCGCTCGGCTGCCAGCCCCAGTTGTCGGCCTGCTTGAGCAGGCGGAAGCCGACCGCGATCCGCTTCTCGATCGGGAAGCGGTAGAGCAGATAGCCCTCGTCACAGAGCACCGACGCGTGGATGCCCACGGGCGACAGCAGCCCGAACGCGCGCAGCAGCCATCCAAACAGCCCCACGACGTACTTGCCGGGCTCCCAGTAGATGAACGGATGCGGCCGGAAGATCGCCGGCACCACGTCGACCCCCCCGGCCTCGCCCGCGTACAGCGGCGGGTACTGGCCGTCCGAGCGGAGCAGCACGCGGGTCTCCGGCGCCCACCCCATGCCCTGGTGCTCGACGCGCGCTTCGGGGGGGCCGGGCAGCGTCTCGAGATACTCGTCGGGCGTGGAGAAATTGACGGTCGCGTCGGACGACCCGAGCACCTGCTTCCACGCCGCCTGCAGCACGTCGAGCGCGACATCGCCGAAGTCCATCAATTCGAGATCCTGAATGTACAGGATCAAGCCTCCGTCCGGCGCGGCCGCCAGCGCCTCGCGGAGGGTGGTCGCGTACTCCTCGACGCCGCGGGCGCGATCGATCGGAAAATCGAGGTAGCGGTGCTCGCGGTACTCCGTGTCGAACACGTAATAGGAGCCCATCATGTAGCCCTGCGAGCGCACCTCCTGCGGGTACATGCGGGTGACCGGGCGCCAGATCTCCTGCGAGACGCGGAAGTGCCGCGGCAGCGCGATGATCCGCCGCCCGATGAGAAACGGGCGGTGCACGTAGTCGTGCGACGGATCGGAGGTCGTGTAGACGCCCTTGCGGTTGCTCAGGTGCGGGTGGACGATCGCGTCGATGCCGGCGTCCTCGAGGGCCGGCGCAAACCGCGGGTGCACCGAGCATTCGGTGAAGAAGAACACGCGGTGCCGCGGCTTGGGCGCGCCGACGAGATCGTGGAGGGCCTCCTGGTTCAGGCGCAGCTCCTCGACCAGCTCTCCCGGCTCGAGCAGCACCGCGTGCGTGTGATGCGCGGTTGTGTACAGCGGATAGATCGTATGATCGCGGTACGCGCGCCGCAGCTCTTCGAACGTGCGCGGGAGAATCGTGCGGATCTGAAAGAACAGATCGTTCGAGATGTCGACCGTCACCCGGACGCCCATCCCGCTGGCGAACGCGATGAGATCGCGGTAGATGTTGCGGCCTTCTTTGGCCCGCCGCCGCAGGTAGTTCTCCGGGGGCACCGCCTGCGCGATGCGCATGTCCGGGACGGCGCTTTGCAGGTGCGCGGGCAGGTCCCAAAGCGGTTCGTGGGCATGGAAAGCCAGGATGACGTGAACGGTCTTGGGCATCAATCTACATCTTTCCCCGTTGCCGGCGGGATGGCCTCTTCAGTTTTTTCGCCTGGGCGGGCAGGACAGCGTCGGTGAGCACGGAATCCCCCGCTGCTCAGACAGGAACGGTTCACGCTGCGGCCGGGCGATTCTGTGCTTGCGCCGCGGGAGGTGCCCCATGTCTGGGCGCACGTCGGTGACTCGCGCGGCAAAATCCTGATCGCGTTTACGCCCGCCGGCAAGATGGAAGCGTTCTTCCGCGAAGTCACGAGGGCCAACGCAATGCCGCCGCAGGACCCGGCGCTCTGGCGCGCCCACGGCATGGAGCTCCTTGGGCCGCCGCTGGCCGTTGAACCCTAGGTCTTCACGATGCCGGCTCGACCCAGTGCCGCGTGAGGTACAGCCAGAACGCCAGTCCGGCGTACCGGCCGTAGCGACGGAATCGCCTGGCGATAGTCCGATCCGCGACCTGCCGCCGGCGTCCTGAGAGGCGGGCGAACGCCGGCCGTGTCCACGAGTCGAAGACGAGGCGCGAGTATCGTCCCACGAGCAGCATGATGTGGGCGACCGCGTACGGCCCGACGCCGGGGAGGTCCCCGAGGCGCTCGGCCACCTCCTCGTCCGTCAGGGCCCCGGGCGTGCCGGGACGGCGGCCGAGCGCTTCCAGGTCCACCTCGCCGCGCGCGACGCGGCGTGACAGCGCCAAGAGGTACGGTCCGCGGTAGCCGGCGTGGACGACGTTCTTGTAGAAGGCCGGCCGCGCCGCCGCCATCGCCGCCGGCGAGGGAAACGCCCGGCCGATCCACCCACGGACGGGCGCGCCGGGAACGGGCGCGCCGAGGTGCTCCACGAGCGCCGTCACCATCCGGCGCGTGAGCGCCCACGAGCAGTTCGTCGTGCAGACCGTCTTGACGACGTCTTCGAACACGGTGGGGCTGCGGATCAGCCGCCCCGCGCCGGCGCACGCCCAGGCGAGATCGGGATCGTCCGCCGCGAGCGCGTAGAATTCGGCCAGCGGCTCGTCGAGCCGCAGCACGTGGCGCACCGCCGCGACCACCCGCCCGGCGATCCGCGGACCCGTGGCCGGCCCGAGAATCCGTACGAGGCCGAATCCGGGACCGCCCTCGGTGATCCGGATCAGGCGCGGCCGTCCCCCGTTGACCGGCAGCGTCATCTCGAACGCGCGCGAGGCCGCGTCGACCCGCATCGGCGGCAGCTCGGTGAGCCCGTGCGACAGGCAGGTCCGCCACAGGTCAATCGGCTCGCCGTCCGGACCGGCAAGGGGGAACTCGAACGCGCCGTCGGCAGTCAGCGGTTGCCACGCAGGATCTTGTCGGCTCGATGCGCGCCCAAGGCCCGGACGTACTTGCGCATGACGTCGTCCATGACGCTCGCACGCGTCCTCCCCGCCGAGGCGACGCCAAAGACATAGCGCATGAAGTCGAGGCGGCCGAGCTCGTCGTGGACCGACGGGGCCCGCCCGGGTGGATAGATCCGGCCGGGACGCCCGAAGGCGATGTGCCCCATGGGCACCCGCGTGCCGCCGGCCAGCTCGGTGTCGACGTGCACTTTGCCGCCCAACGCCACGGTGCAGGCTTCACCCAGGACGGCGCCGTTGAAGATCATCGCGCCGGTGGCGATGAAGCTGCGCGCCCCCACGGTACACCCCGCCAGGTAGGCATGCGGTCCCACGAGAACGCGTTCTGCGAGCCGGAGCGGAAACCGGCCGGCGGCGCGCAACACCGCCTGCTCCATGATGACGCACTCCGCGCCGACCGTGAGCGCCGCCCCGCCCTCGGCCGTCAGCACCGCGCCGTACAGGACGCGCGCATGCGGTCCCACCTGCACCGGACCCGACAGCACGGCGTTGGGGGCCACCCAGGCGCTCTCATCCACGTGCGGCCGTTTCCCCAGATGCTCGATCCGCATCGCGCTCACGACGACCCGGTGATGGCCGTGGCGACGCCCGGCCGGAGCAGCTGCAGGCGGCCGCCGATCCCGAGCGCGGCGAAGGACTGCACCACGTCCCCGCAGCCCTCCGAGAAGTGCGCCCACCCGTCGCAGTGCACCGGCACGATGAGTGCGTCCGGAAAGGCGGACGCGGTTTCAATCACGTCGTTGGCGTCCATGGTGAGATGAAACGCCCCGCGCGTGCGGGCGGCGCCGGCAAACACCAGCACGAGACCGACGCGATACCGGCGGGAGACCTCCGCCACGCCCTCGTACCAGACCGTGTCCCCGGTGATGTAGATCGCAGACCCGCGCTGATCACCGACCGTGACGACGAATCCGATGACGTCGCCGGCCAGCGGCTCGATCCCTGCGGGGCCATGCCGCGCCGGGGTGGCGGTGACCCGAAGCGCCCGCCCGTCCGGTTTCGTAACGTCGGTTGTGTCCCACGGCGCCAGGCCCTCCGCCCGTCCACCGAGGCGCGCCGCGCCGGCCTGCGTCGTCAGCACGCGGCCGGCGGTACCCAGGCAGGCCCTCCCGGCCGTGTCGAGGTTGTCGGCGTGTTGGTCGTGACTGAGCAGCACCACATCCACGGGCCCGAGGGCCTGCGGATCGAGCGCCGGCCCCGACGTCTTGACGAGCATCGTATGCGGCAGGCGATATTCGCCGGGACCGTCGAAGGTCGGGTCGGTCAGCAGGCGGAATCCGCCCGCTTCGATCAGGACGGTCGGTCCGCCGATCAGGGTCAATTTCACCTCAGGCGGCTCCGGGAGGCGCCGCCTACCGCCGCCGGCGCAGGGCGCCGATCGCCGCGAGGCCGATGAATGTCGCCGCCAGCACCCGGCGGGTCGGTACCCACTCCCAGGAGGACGGGCGCCCGGCCGCGGCGTGGGCGGGCCGCTCCGCACCACCCCGCCGCGCAAGAACGTCCTGCCGCGCGGCGGAGCTTGCCCGGCGGTCCCGCTCCGCTTCCCGGCGGTATGACGCGAGACGTTCCGTCGCCAACCATTCATACATCCTTGCGCTCCACATCACGAGACCCCTTTCCTGCGCCGGACGGGCCTACGGGAGCACCGCGGTCCAGGGCAGCAATCCAACCAGACGTCCGCCGTCGAGCACCGGGAGCGCCTCGTGCCGTCCGGTCCGCATCAGCACCGCGGCGTCCTCGAGGGACGCGTCCGCGGAAATCGAGGGGACCGGCTCCACGACGCGCGACACGGTCAGCCGGTCGAGCACGTTGCGCAACTCGTACACGTCGAGCGTCGTGACGTCCGACGGCGTGAGCCGCAGCAGCCCCTTCTCGGACACCAGGCCGACGAACCGCTCGCCGTCGCACACCGGCAGCGCCGCGGCGTCGTGTTCCCGCAGCAGCCGCAGCGCGGTGGCCACGGTCGTTCGGGGAGTGATCACCGGCGACGAGACAACGGCACTTCGAAGCCTAGACGAGCGCACTCCGATCATCTTCCGTCCTCCCTTCGGGCTGTTTCCGACGCTCCCATCGTAGGTGGAACGGGGCGCCGCATCTATCCGCTCCTGTCACTCAAACCGGCCAGGCACCGTCGTGTCGGCGGGTCCATCGGTTGGCCGCCCGCCGCCTCGCTCGAGCCCGCGCTTGCGCCCGCCCGTATAACCTACTATAATATTTTTGACAGTCAGAACTGTACCATAGGCGATCTAACTTGTCAACTTCAAGTAGGTGGTTATATGGCAAGTGCTGAGGCCGACCCGCCGGCCGGGCCGGAGTATGCGTTCGAGTTCACCGGCGGGCGGCTGTGCCTCGACTTCGTGAACACGGTGAGCGGGACGCGGGCCGAGCCGAAGGAGCGTCTCACGACGTATGCCGATCTCGTCGCCTGGGGCCGGCAGGCCGGCGTGCTCGGCGAGCGCGAAGCGCAGCGTCTGGGTCAGCTCGCGAAGCGCCGCCCCGGCGAGGCCGGCAGGATCCTCGCGGACGCGGTACAGCTGCGCGAAGCGATGTTCAGGATCTTCTGCGGCGCGGCCGAGTGCCGGGCCCAGCGGCCCGGCGACATGAACATCCTCAACGCCATGCTGAGCCGCGCGCTCGGCCAGGTCCGGCTCGATGCGACCGCGGAGGGGTGCGTGCGGGTTTGGGCCGGCGGTGCGGAGGCGATGGACCGCATGCTCTGGCCCGTGCTGCGCTCGGCGATGGACCTGCTCACCTCGGACGACGAGCGCGAGCGGATCCACAAGTGCGAGAGCCCCACGTGCGACTGGCTGTTCCTGGATACGAGCCGCAACCACAGCCGGCGTTGGTGCGACATGAAGACCTGCGGCAACCGGGCCAAGGCCCACCGCTACTATGCCCGGCACAAACATGGGGACTGATGGTCCGCTGAAGATCTTTCTCGCGGGCGCCACGGGGGCCGTCGGCAGGCGGCTCGTGCCGCTGCTCGTGGCCGGCGGCCACGAGGTGGTCGGGGCGACGCGTACGTCCGCCCGCGCGGAGGGCCTGCGGACCGCGGGCGCCGAAGCCGTCATCGTCGACGCGCTGGACCGCGACGCCGTCGTCCGCGCCGTCGTCTCCGCGCGCCCGGACGTCGTCATCCACCAGGTCACCGCGCTGGCCGGCGTGCGCCGCCTCAGGAACTTCGATCGGGAGTTCGCCGTCACCAACCTGCTGCGCACCGAAGGCACGGCGAATCTGCTCGCGGCGGCGCGCGCCGCCGGCGCGACGAGGTTCATCGCGCAGAGTTACACGGGCTGGCCCAACATCCGCGAGGGCGGCCGCGTGAAGACCGAAGACGACCCGCTCGATCCGGCTCCGCCGGCCGCGATGAGACAGACCCTCGACGCCATCCGGCTCCTCGAGGCCGCGGTCTCCGGCGCGCCGGACATGACGGGCATCGTGCTGCGCTACGGCAGCTTCTACGGTCCCGGCACGTCGCTCGGCGCCGGGAACGGCGCGGACGCGGGCGACATCCTGCGTTTGGTGCGTCAACGCAAGTTTCCGATCGTCGGCGGCGGACGCGGCGTGTGGTCGTTCACGCACATCGACGACGCGGCGGCCGCGGCACGGCTCGCCGCGGAGGGAGGGCCGGCCGGGATCTACAACATTGTCGACGACGAGCCGGCGGAGGTATCGGCGTGGCTGCCGGAGCTGGCGCGGGCGATCGGTGCCAAGCCGCCGTTCCGGGTGCCGGCGTGGCTCGCGCGCGGGCTCATCGGGGACGCGCTGCTCGTGATGATGACGAGCGCGCGCGGTTCGTCGAATGCCAAGGCGAAGCGCGTGCTCGGCTTTGGGCCCCTCTACCCGACCTGGCGGGACGGCTTTCGCCGCGGCCTCGCCGTGGCGGCACCCACGCCGTGATATAGTGAGGGCGTGACGCCAGGCCGGACAGGGACGCTTTACCTCGTCGCGACCCCGATCGGCAACCTCGAGGACATCTCGCTTCGTGCGCTTCGCGTTCTCCGTGATGCCGCGGTGATCGCCGCGGAGGACACCCGGCATACGCGCAAGTTGCTCGCGCATCACCGCATTCCGGCCCGTCTCGTCAGCCTGCACGAGCACAACGAGCGGGCGCGCACCCCCGCGCTCGTCCGGCGTCTGCTGGACGGAGACTCGATCGCCGTGGTCTCCGACGCCGGCACGCCCGGGCTCAGCGATCCCGGGACGACGCTCGTGCGGGCCGCCGCGGACGCCGGCGTGCCGGTGGTGCCGGTGCCCGGCCCCAGCGCCGCGCTCGCCGCGCTGGTCGCCTCGGGACTCGCGACCCAGCCCGCCACGTTCGTGGGATTTCTTCCGCCGGACCGCGCGGCGCGCCGTCGCGCGCTCGCGACGCTCCGCGACCTGCCCCACACCCTCGTGCTGTTCGAATCCCCCCACCGGGTGCGCGAGACGCTCGAAGACTTAAAGGAGGCGTTCGGCGACCGCCGGATCGCGGTCGCGCGCGAGTTGACCAAGGTGCACGAAGAGGTGTACCGGGCGACGCTCGACGAAGCCGTCCGGCGCTTTTCCGCCCACGCGCCGCGTGGGGAATTCACGCTCGTCATCGAAGGAGCGCCGGACCGGGGTCCCACTGGGGTGGACGCCGACGCCGCGGCGGACGCCGCGCGCGAGACGGCGCGCGCCGTGCTGCGCCGGGCCGCCGCCGAAGGACGCCCGGGCCAGGAGTCGGTGCGGCGCGCGGTGGAAGCGACGGGCCTCAGACGCAACGAAGTGTACCGGCTGTGGCTCACGGTCAGGCAGGAGGCGGAGCGATGAAGGCCATCCATACCGCCGGCGATGAGGTCGAGGCGCTGATGCTCCAGGGTCTATTGGAGCAGGCCGGCATTCCGGTCGTCCTCCGCTCCAGGCAGGTGCCGGGCTACGGGCAGGTCCTGGAAAAGGCGACCGGCGTCTGGGGGGACCTGCTCGTCCCGGACGAACGGGCCGGCGACGCCGAAGCGCTCGTGCACGAGTTTCTTGCCGCCCAGCGGCGGCCGGCCGCCGACCCGGGTAGCGCCGCCGGGAAGGGCGTCGCGGGGATCGTCGTCCCGATCCCCACGCTCTTTGACGAGCGGGGCCGGATCGACGAGGACGCCAACGTCCGGCACGTCGAGTGGCTCATCGCGCACGGCGTGCACGGGCTCCTGGCGCTCGGCACGACCGGAGAGTTCACCTCGCTGTCGCGCGAGGAGCGGCGCGCGCTCGCCGAGCTCGTCGTGCGCACCGCGCGCGGCCGCGTCCCGGTGCTCGTGGGATGCGGGAGTCCGTGGACCGAGGAAGCCGTCGCCTACGCCGAGCACGCGGAGGAGATCGGGGCGGCCGGCGCCGCCTGCGTCCTGCCGTATTACTGGATTGCCTCGGACCGGTCGATCCACGAGCACTTCCGGCTCCTGGCCGTGGGGACGCGCCTCCCAGTGTACATTTACAACTTCCCGGCGCTCACCGGCCGCAGCATCCCCGCGCGGGTGGTTTTGAAATTGGCCCAGGACCACGCCAACATCGCCGGGATCAAAGACACGATCGACAGCATCGCCCACATCCAGGAGATCATCGCCGCGGTGCGGCCGGCGCGGCCCGACTTCGTCGTGCTGTGCGGCATGGACTACCATCTGCTCAACACCCTGCTGCTGGGCGGGGACGGCGCGGTGCCGGGCACGGCCAACTTCGCGCCCGATCCGCTGGTCGAAATCTACCGCGGCGTCGGGGACGGGCGCCTCGGCGACGCCGCCGAGCGCGCGCGGGCGCTCGCCGCGATCCCGCAGCTCTTTGCCGTGGACGCGCCGGCCTTCGTGGTCGTGAAGGAAGCGATGGTCATCGCCGGGCTGATCCGCCACGCGACGACCCGCCCGCCGGCGTTGCCGCTGACCGAGGACGAGCGGCGGTCGCTCCGGCGCGGGCTGTGGACGCTGGGCGTGGGCGCCGCCCGGCCTCGAGGCCCCGCGCAGACGGGGGGCGCCGCGCCGTGACCCGCCCGGAGGGGGTCGCCGTCGGCCTGCTCGGCTGCGGAACCGTGGGCGGCGCGGTCGTCCGGCTGCTCCGCACGAACGGCGCGGAGATCAGGCGCCGGACCGGGGCGACGCTGCGGCTCGCGCGCGTCGCGGTGGCGCGCCCCGACCGGCCCCGGGGCTTCGTCTTCGATCCCGGGGTCCTCACGGACGACGGGCCGGCGGTCGTCGCCGATCCGGCGATCGACGTCGTCGTCGAGGTCATCGGCGGGCTCGAGCCGGCGCGCACCCTGCTCCTCGACGCGATCGAGCACGGCAAGCACGTGGTCACGGCCAACAAGCAGCTGATTGCGCGGCACGGCCCGGAGCTCTTCGCCGCGGCCGCCCGGGCGGGCGTCGATCTGCGGCTCGAAGCGAGCGTGGGCGCCGGCGTGCCGGTGGTCCAGATGCTCAAGGAGTCGCTCGCCGCCAACCGCATCCAGGAAGTGACCGGCATCCTCAACGGCACCACGAACTACATCCTGACGCGGATGGCCGAAGGGGGCTCGGAGTTCGGCGGGGCGCTCGAGGACGCGCAGCGCCGGGGCTTCGCCGAGACCGATCCGACCGACGACGTCGAGGGCCACGACGCCGCGGCGAAACTGGCCATTCTGGCGATGATCGCGTTCCACACGCCGCTCCACGCCGACGACGTGTACCGGGAGGGCATCGCGCGCGTCACGGCGCAGGACATCCAGTACGCCGCCGAGCTCGGCTACGTGCTCAAGCTCCTGGCGATCGCGCGCGAGCACGAGGGCCGCGTGGAAGCGCACGTCCACCCGGCGTTCCTGCCCCGCGCGCATCCGCTCGCCGCCGTGCGCAACGAGCTGAACGCCGTCTTCGTGCGCGGGGACGCCGCCGGCGAAGTGATGATCGTCGGCCGCGGCGCGGGCGGCGATCCCACGGCGAGCGCCGTCGTCGGGGATCTCGTCGACGTGGCGCGCAATCACGCCTCCGGAGGCCACGGCCGCGTCGGATGGGAGGCGCTCGAACCGCGCCCGCTGCGGCCGATGGACGACGTGGAGACGCCGTTCTACCTGCTGATGCAGGTGACGGACCGCCCCGGCGTGTTCGCCCGCATCGCGACGATCTTCGGCGAAGAAGGCGTCAGCATCTCGGCGATCTCGCAGAAGAGCCGCGGGACGAGCGCCGACATCGTGATGATCACCCACACGGCGCGGGAGGGCCAGATGCGGCGCGTGCTGCGGCGCATCGAAGCGCTCGAGGTCGTGAGCGCCGTCCGGAACGTCATCCGCGTGGTCGACGATGCGTAGCGCCGCGGGCCGGGCGGAGGCGAGGGGGCGGCGGGCCGGCGCGCCGGGCGGGCCGTGAGCCGGACGGTCTGGCGCGGGGTCATCGAGGAGTACCGCCGGTTCCTGCCGGTCGCGGACGGGACCCCGGTCGTGACGCTGCGGGAAGGCGATACCCCGCTGCTGCACGCCGAGCGGCTCGAGCGCCGCGTGCCGGGCACCACGATCTATCTCAAGAACGAAGGCGTCAATCCGACCGGGTCCTTCAAGGACCGCGGGATGACGCTCGCGATCACCAAGGCCGTCGAGGAGGGCAGCCGGGGCGTCATCTGCGCGAGCACCGGCAACACGTCGGCGTCGGCCGCGGCCTACGCCTCGCGCGCGGGCATCCAGTGCTTCGTCGTCGTGCCGGCCGGCGGCATCGCCCTCGGCAAGATCGTGCAGGCCCTGGCGCACGGCGCCCGCATCGTGTCGATCGAGGGCTCGTTCGACGAGGCCCTGCGCCTCGTCCGCGAGGGGGCGCCCCGGCTCCGGCTGACGTTGGTCAACTCGGTCAATCCCTACCGGATCGAAGGCCAGAAGACCGGCGCATTCGAGATCTGCGACGAGCTCGGCAAGGCACCCGACGTCGTGGCCATCCCGGTCGGCAACGCCGGCAACATCACGGCGTACTGGCGGGGTTTCGTGCAGTACCGCGCCCGCGATATCGTGGCCTCCCGGCCGGCGATGTGGGGATTCCAGGCCGCCGGCGCGGCGCCGCTCGTCCACGGCCGCCCCGTCGATCGTCCGGAGACCGTCGCCTCGGCGATCCGGATCGGCCGGCCGGCCTCGTGGGACGGCGCCGTGGCCGCGGTCAAGGAATCGGGCGGCGCCTTCGAGGCCGTCACGGATGAGGAACTTCTCGCCGCCCGGACGCTGCTCGCACAGGAGGAAGGCGTCTTCGTCGAGCCGGCGTCGGCGGCGCCGGTGGCCGGCGTCCTTCGGCGCGCGCGCGAGGGCCGGGTGCCGGACGGCATCGTCATTGTCTGCATCCTGACCGGACACGGGCTCAAAGATCCGGAAGCGGTGCTCAGAACGGAACGCCGGCCCGAGCCGGTGCCGGCGACGTTCGAGGCCATCGAGGGCGTCATCGGGGAGCCGCTTGTGGCCGGCGCGTCTGCGGCGCCTCGCGGACGTTCATGAACGAACACCTCGGGGGAGCGGCGCGACCGGTGGGCGTGCGGTGATCCGCGTCCGCGTGCCCGCCACCACATCGAACCTCGGGCCCGGGTTTGACGCGCTCGGCCTGGCCCTCCGCCTGCACAACACCGTCGAGTTGGACGCCGCGGAGACGCCGCGGATCGAGATTGACGGCGAAGGCGCGGAGACCCTGCCGCGCGATCCAACCCACCTCGCATATCGGGCCGCGCTCGCGGTCACCGAGCGGGTGCGCGGCCCGGAGCGGCCGGAGCGGCGGCCGATGCCGCGGGCGTTTCACCTGAAGCAGTACAACCGGATCCCGCTCGCGCGCGGACTCGGCAGCAGCGCCGCGGCCATCGCCGGCGGCGCGGCCGCGGCCAACGCCCTCCTCGGCGGTCCGCTCGACCGGCAGGCGCTGCTCGATCTCGCCGCCGGGATCGAGGGGCACCCGGACAACGTCGCCCCGGCGCTCGCCGGCGGGCTGGTCGCATGCGCGACGACGGAGGCGGGGAAAATCCGGTGGGTGCGCCTGATCCCCAGACGGTTGCGCGTGGTGATCGCGATCCCGGAATTTGCGGTCTCGACGGCGGACGCCCGGCGGCTCCTGCCGGAGGCGGTCCCGTTTCGCGACGCGGTCTTCAACCTGACGCGGACCGCGCTGCTCGTCTCGGCGCTGGTGGAGGGCCGGATGGATCTGCTCGACGAGGCGACGCGAGATCGCCTGCACCAACCGTACCGCGCCCGTCTCGTCCCGGGACTCGAGGCGGTGTTCGCGGCGGCGCGCGAGGCCGGCGCCCACGGCGTCGCCCTGAGCGGATCCGGTCCCACGGTGGTGGCGTTCGGTGGTGCGCCGGGGATCGGCGACGCGATGCGGCGGGCGTTCGAGACGGCGGGGGCGCCGTGCCGGGCCATCGACGCGGAGATCGACACGGACGGGACCGTCGTGGAGACGGCACCGTGAGCGTGGTCGTCCAAAAGTTCGGCGGCAGCTCCGTCGCCACGCCGGACCTGATCAAGCATGTGGCCGGCCGCGTCGCGGCGGCGCGGGACCGGGGCCACGACGTGGTGGTCGTGGTCTCCGCGCCCGGCGACACGACCGACGACCTCATCGCCATGGCGCGCCAGATCACGACGACCCCCGACGCGCGCGAGATGGACATGCTGCTCTCGACCGGCGAGCAGGTCTCGATCTCGCTGCTGGCCATGGCGCTGCAGACGCGCGGCTACCCGGCGGTGTCGCTGACCGGCGGGCAGGCGCAGATCCGCACCGAACCGGTCCACCTGCGGGCGCGCATTCTCCGCGTCGACCGCGGCCGCCTCGAGCGCGAACTGGCGGCCGGCCGCATCGTCATCGTGGCCGGGTTCCAGGGAACGACGGAAGCCGGGGAGATCACGACGCTGGGGCGGGGCGGCTCGGACACGACCGCGGTGGCCCTCGCGTCGGCGCTCGGCGCGGAGATCTGCCAGATCTATACGGACGTCGAAGGCGTCTTCACCGCGGACCCGCGCGTCGTGCCCACGGCGCGGAAACTCCGCGAGATCTCCTACGACGAGATGCTCGAGATGGCGAGTACCGGGGCGCTGGTGCTTCAGACGCGCGCGGCCGAGCTCGCCAAGCAGTACCAGGTACCGCTCGAGGTGCGCAGCACGTTCGTGGACCGGGGGGGAACGGTGGTGACGGACAACGCGAGTGAACGGCGCCGGCTGGTCACGGCGGTGACCCACGACCGCAACGTGGCCAAGATCGCGGCGACGGGGATCCAAGACAGACCCGGCATCGCCCACACGCTGTTTCAAGCGATCGCGGACCGCCACGTCAACGTCAACCTGATCATCCAGAGCGTTCCGAAGGCGCAGGGAGCGGACATCTCCTTCACCGTGGCGCGGACCGACATGACCGCCGCGGTCGAGGCCGCCCGCTCCGTCGCCGAGGAGATCGGCGCCCGGGATATTCTCGCGGACGACGGCGTCGCGATGGTGAGCCTCGTGGGGGCCGGGATGATCACCAACCCGGGGGTCGCGGCGCGGATGTTCGGCGCGCTGGCCCGGGGCGGCATCAACATCGAGCTGATCGCCACGTCGGAGATCAAGATCTCATGCGTGGTCCGCGCGGACGAGGTCGAGGCGGCGGTCCGGATCCTGCACGCCGAGTTCAAGATGGACGAAGAGGACTAACGTCCAGAGCCCGCCACGGTCACGAACGCACGAAACGCCTCGACAACGGCGGGATCGAATTTAGACTCCGATAGACCCATCAGATCCACTTGATGAGGCAGGGAAGCTAAGACGCCAGGGCGAATCCGATGTTGGTACGTACCACATAGCTATCAGGTATGAACCAGCGGGGAGTGGGAGTCGCGTGGCGCAGCGTCCGGACGTCGCGAGGCACGGGCGGAAGATGGGCCCGGGTGTCTACGCCCGAGGCCGCGGACCCCTCTACCGGCAGCTGCTCGGATCCATCAACGCCAGGATCCGCAAGGGCGATTGGGGCGCCGGCGGACAGCTGCCCTCAGAGCGCGATCTTTCCGAGCAGTTCGGTGTCAGCCGGTCGACGGTCCGGCAGGCCCTCGAGCATCTCGCGCGCGCGGGGCTGCTCAAGAAGATTCAAGGGCGCGGCACGTTCGTCGCGGCGCACGGGCCGATTACCCAGCCCCTCGGACGAGTCACGGCCTTTCGCGAGGCGCTCGCCGCGCAGGGCATGATCCCGGGACTGCGTGTCGTGAGCCGGACGCAGGAGCCGGGCGATGTGGTGTTGAGCCGGCTGCTCGGTATCCCGCCGGACACACCGCTGCTGCATCTCGTGTGTCTCGGGCTCGGGGACGACGAGCCGCTCGCCATCTACCGGAGTTATTTCCCCGCCGCCAAGGCGGCGGAGACCGTTGAGATCTTTTGCCGGGCCGCGGCCTCCGGGAGGCCGCGGATGCTCTCGGAACTCTACGCGGAGCGCACGGGCCTCCCCGAGCTGCGGGCCGAGCAGACGTTTGAAGTGCGTCTCGCGACCGCCGAGGAGGCCGCGCTGCTCTCGCTCGACCGGCCCGCGGCGGTCTTCAACGTGACCTCGCTGATCTCGGCACCCGGCGGTGAGCCGGTAGAGTACCGCCGCACCGTGTACCGCGGCGACCGGTACAAGTTCAACATCGAGCGCTTGGCCCACATCGTGGCGTGATGGAGGCAGACGAATGGGTGGCAAGACACTGCGCTTTTTGGCCCCAAACGGGCATCTGGGCTTTGCGCCGCTCAGGCTCGGCAGCTTCGAATTGGGGGTGGCGGCCCACCCCGACTTCATCGTCTCGGACTCGGGCAGCGACGACATCGGGCCGGGCCCGCTCGGCTCCGACACCTGCACCAGCCCGAAGGAATGGCAGCGTCACGACCTCGAGCACATCCTGCTGGCGTCTCGGAGGCTCGGGGTGCCGATGCTGATCGGCTCCGCGGGCGACACCGGGTCGAACAGCCGGGTCGACATGTACGTCGAGATGATCCGCGAGATCGCCTCGCGCCGTCACCTCGCGCCCTTCCGCCTCGGCTACTTCTACTCGGAGGTCCCCAAGGATCTGGTGCGCCGGCGCATCGCCGCCGGCGAGACGGTCGCGGGGCTGAACGGCCGTGCCGACCTGACGCTCGCGGAGCTCGAGGCGACGGACCGGATCGTCGCGATGGCGGGGATCCACCCCTACAACACGCTGCTCGATCGGGGCGCCGATGTCATCATCGGCGGCCGCTCGAGCGACCTCGCGATCTGCGCCGGCCCGGCAATCAGCGCCGGCTTCCCCGAGGCGCTGTCCTATTATCTCGGCAAGGTGCTCGAGTGCGCCTCCTTCTGCGCCGAGCCCTACGGCGCCAAGGAAAGCGTGATCGGCGAGATTTCGATGGAGGACGTGAAGGTTACGGCGATGCACCCGGACCAGCGCTGCACAATCGCGTCGGTCGCCGGGCATGCGATGTACGAACGGTCGAACCCGTTCTTCGAGTACGCGCTCGGCGGTGAGCTCGACATGCGGGGGTGCCGGTACGAACAGTTCGACGCGCGTACGACGCGGATCACGGGCCCGGTCTGGAACCCGGCGGCCGAGCCGCGGGTCAAATTGGAAGGCGCCGGCAAGGTCGGAGAGCGCTACGTCGGCATCGCGGGAATCCGCGATCCCTACACGATCGCGAACATCGACGGCGTCATCGGCTGGGCACGTCACGCGGTCGAGGAAAAGTTCGGCACCGCCGGCTACGAGCTGCACTACCAGGTGTTCGGCCGCAACGGCGTCATGGGCGATCTCGAGCCCGTCCGGACGCCGGCGCACGAGCTCGGCCTTGTGGTCTACGGCGTGGCCCCCAGCAAGGAGATGGCCGAGGAAGTGTGCATGATCGGCACGCGCCAGCTCTTCTACGCGCGCCTGCCCGAGGTGAAGGGCACCGCCGGCGGCGTGGCGTTCCCGCTCGACGAAGTGCTGCCGGCCAGCGCGGCCTACCGGTGGACCGTGAACCATACGCTCCGGGTGAGCGATCCGCTCGAGCTGTTCCCGCTGCACTTGATCGACGTGGGAACAGGCACCCCCGCCGGACGCGGCGCCGGCGAGGCGGTGAGCCGGCGATGAAAACCGCCAAGCTCTCGAGCCTCGCCAAGGTCGTGCGCAGCAAGAACGCCGGGGTCGACAAGATCACCTTCGACATCATCTTCGCCGACCGGGACACCTACGAGCGCACGCTGAAGAGCGGCGCCGTGACCAAAGCGTCGGTCGCGCGCCTCTACGACATCCCGGAGACGCGCATCTCGGATTTCGTCGCGTTCGATCCCGGGTGCGCGATCAAGTTCACGGTGTACCGCAGCCGGCCGAGCGGCAGTCCCGGCGACCCGGACATCTTCGGGGCGCAGCAGTACGCGCCGCTCCTCGACCTCGAAGTGCCGCTCGACTGACCGGCCGGCGGCAGGCGGTATTTCTCCGCGAAGAATCCCTGCGCCGGCGCTGGGAGACACAACGGGGGGTGCGGGATGAAGAAACGGATCTCCGCCGTGCTGGCCACGGCGCTGCTCGGCGTCTCGCTCCTCGGCGGGACGCGCGGCGACGCGGCCCGGGCGCTGTCGTTCGTCCTGGACACGACGCCGAACCGAGCCACGGAAGCCCAGGCGATCGCCGCGCAACTGGGCCGGGCCGGGATCACCGCGCAGGTGCGCGCGTGGCAGCTGTCGGTGCTGATCGCGCAGGTCCGGGCCGGGCAGCGGGCCGCCTACACGACCGACTGGGGGAGCGCCTACTTCGATCCCTACGATCTCGCCGTGCCGAAGTTTGTGACCCAAGCACGCGGCAATTTCTCGTTCTACTCGAACCCCGCGGTGGATCACGACATGGCGGTGGCCTCCGGCACCCCGAACGACGCGCAGCGGCAGGCCGCGTACTACGACGCCCAGCGGAGGATCTACGCCGACGCGCCCTGGGCGTTCGGATACGTGCTGCAGAACATCGAGGCGCAGTCCTCCGCGGTGGCCGGTTGGGTCCCGGCGGCCGACAACAGCGAGACGATGTATCCGGCGAGCGTGCGGGGCGGCGATACGATCATCGTCGGCATGCGCAACGACTCGATCGCGCCGCTCGATCCGGGCATTCCCCCGAACGACCGGGAAGCGGTGCTGCGCAACATCTACGACGGACTGGTGGGCCACAGCCCGGACGGAAAGGTCGTCCCGCAGCTTGCCACGTCGTGGCGCAAGGTCGGGCCGGCGGTGTACGACTTCACGCTTCGTCCCGGCGTCAAATTCCAAAACGGTGATCCGGTCACCGCCGACGACGTCGTCTTCACGTTTCAGCGGGTGTTGACGCCCGGCGCGATCAGCGGCGTCTCCACCACGCGGAAGGATCTGCTCGGACCGATCCTCCGCGTGCAGAAACGGGACGACTCGCACGTGCGGTTCGTCTACGGCGCCTCGTTTCCGGAGGCGCTCATGCTGCAGTCGCTCGTCCACTTCCAGGTCGTGCCGCAGAAGTACACGCAGCAGGCCGGCGAGGCCGGATTCATCGCGAAGCCGGTCGGTGCCGGCCCGTTCCGGTTCGTGCGGGGCGCCCTCAACTCCGAGATCGTCCTCGAGCGTTACGACGGCTACTGGGCCGGCCCGGCGAAACTGCGGCAGGTCATCTTCCGGATGATCCCGGAGCCGTCCGGCCGGATCGCGGCGCTGCTGTCCGGCGAGGTGCAGATCATCCAGGAAGTACCGCCGGATCTCGTGGACCGCCTGAAGGCGAGCCCGAACGTGCAGGTGAAGACCGCCGAGGGCACGCGCTCCTACGAGATCGAGTTCAACACCAAGGCGGACCCGTTCACCGATCCGCGGGTGCGGCAGGCAGTGAACTACGCGATCAACTGGGCCCCGATCCTCCGCGACATCTACCACGGCTACGGGACGCGGCTCAGCACGGCGTTCCTGCCGAACGGCTTCGGGTACGACCCGTCGCTCAAACCGTATCCGTACGATCCGATGAAGGCGCGGGAACTCCTCAAGCAGGCGGGGTACTAAGACCCGCGCGCCGGGGCGCGCGGGTGCCGAAATGCGCTGGCTGAGAATCGTTCACCGGGTGCTGCTCGCCGTGCCCGTGGCGCTGGGCGTCGCCGTGCTGGCGTTCTTCTCGCTGCACCTGCTGCCCGGCGATCCGGTCGAGATCATGCTCGGCGATACGAACTCGAGCGCCGCGACGATCCGGGCGGCGCAGCACGAACTGCATCTCGACCAACCGCTGCCCGTCCAGTTGGAGCTGTTCTTTGCCCAGCTCGCGCGCGGCGATCTCGGCACTTCGATCGTCCAGCACCGGCCGGCGGCGGCGCTGATCGCCGGCGCGCTCCCGGCCACGATCGAACTCACCGCGGCGACGATCGTCATCGCGGTCCTGATCGCGGTCCCGATGGGCCTCGCGAGCGCGCTGCGGCCGCGCTCGTGGATCGATCGCGCGGTGCTCTCGACGTCGCTGCTCGGCGCAAGCATGCCGGCGTTCTGGTTCGGGCTGCTGCTGATTCTCTTCTTCGGGGTGAACGCGCGCCTCTTGCCGACGTCCGGACAGATCGACCCGACGATCGCCGTGCCGCCGGCGACCGGTTTTCTCCTCGTCGACGGCCTGCTCGCCGGAAGCGGCGCCGCGCTCGCGAGCGTGCTGCGCCACCTGCTCATGCCGGCGCTCACGCTGGGCGTGGTGTTCGCCGCGGTGCTCGCGCGGACGGTCCGCTCTTCCATGATCGAGGTGCTGCACCGCCGGTACGTGACGACGGCCCGCGCGAAGGGCCTCCCCGAGACCGCGGTCGTGATCAAGCACGCGCTGCGCAACGCGCTGATTCCCGCGATCACGGTCGCCGGGCTGCAGATCGGCGAACTGCTCGGCGGCAACATGATCGTCGAGACCGTGTTCGCGTGGCCGGGGCTCGGGCGCCTCGTCGTGAACTCGATCTTCGCCCGCGACTACGTGGTGGTCCAGGCGGCGGTGATGCTCTACGCGATCACCTACGTCGCCGCCAACCTGGCCGTCGACATCGCGTACACCGTGCTCGACCCGCAAATGGACGTGGCATGATGGGCGCCCGGCCGCTGCCCGCCGGCATGCCGCCGATCCTGTATCCCGTCCGGCGCCACGGTGTCCGCGCCTTGTCGTCGCTCCGGCGCGTCGTGCGGGGACTCGGCGCGGAGCCGGTCGGCGCCGCGGCGGCCGTGTTGATGCTCGTCTACGTGCTCGGCGCCGTCCTGGCGCCCGCGATCGCACCGTACAGTCCGGCGGTCACGGATCTCGCCGCGCGGCTCGCGCCGCCGTCGGCGGCCCACTGGTTCGGCACGGACGCGCTCGGCCGGGACGTGCTCTCCAGGACGATCTACGGCGCACGGGTGAGCCTGCTCGTCGGCGCGCTCACGGTCGGCATCTCCGCGGTGATCGGGACGGCGCTCGGCATGGCCGGCGCGTACTTCCGCGGCGCCCTCGACATGGTGGGCGCCCGGGTCGTCGAGCTGCTGCAGGCGTTCCCGTACCTGATCTTCGCGATCGCGATGATGGCGTTTCTCGGCCCGGGTTTCTGGAACCTGATTTGGGCGCTCGCGCTCAAAGGCTGGATCGAGTTCTACCGGCTCGCCCGCGGAGAGACGCTCGCGCAGTCGAACCGCGAGTACGTGGAGGCGGCGCGGGCGATGGGCTATCCGACTTCGTGGATCCTCGTGAGCGAGATCCTGCCCAACATCGTGAACACCGTGACGGTGGTGGCGCTCCTGCGGCTCGGCTACTTCATGGTGCTCGAGGCGTCGCTCTCGTTTCTCGGCGTCGGCATCCCGCCGAGCATCCCGGCCTGGGGGTCGATGATCAGCGACGGCCGCAGCGTGCTCTTCGTCGCCTGGTGGGTGAGCACCATTCCCGGACTCGCGCTCCTCGTGCTGGTGCTGGCCGTCAATCTCCTCGGCGAACGCATGCGCGAGATCCTGGACCCGCACACCCAGGGGCGTTAGCCCGGGTCGCCGGCTAGCCGACGTGGTGGTGATGATGGGACCCCGGCCGTCTCGCGGTACACATTGCCGCCGCGCACGACGGTCGTGGGCACGAGGCGCTGCCGGCCGGTCCGGACCTCGCCGTGGGAGTCCTCCAGCGCGAACTGTCCCTCCCGCAACTCGAAGGCGACCGCGTCGCCCCAGGCGCCTACGCGGAGCGTGCCGATTTGGCGTGCCATGCCCAGCGTCTGCGCCGGCGTGGCCGTCACCTTGCGAAGCGCATCTTCGAGCGGCAGGCCGAGGTGCAGGAACTTGCTGACGGTCGTGGCGAGGTCAAAAGCGGGGCCGTTGATGTTGTAGGCGTGCAGGTCGCTCGAGATCGTCTGCGGCTGCACGCCCTGGCGCATCGCGCGCTCCGCGACCTGCCAGCTGAAGCTGCCGCGTCCGTGGCCCACGTCCAAGATCACTCCACGCTCCATCGCCGCGTGCACCGACCGGCGGACCCTGCCGCCGTCGTCCAGGATGCCGTGCGATAGGCCGTGGAAGCAATGCGTCAGCATGTCGCCGCCGCGCATCACCGCGAGGATATCGTCGAGCGACTCGCACCACGCCTCCTGCGGGTGCACCATGATCGGCAGGTGCACGGCGTCGGCCGCGTCCCGGGCCAGGTACAGCGGCTCCATGCCGGCGGCCCGGCTCACGATCTGGTTCCGGGTCAGGCGCACCTTGATGCCGAGGATGACGTCGCGGTGCTGCTCGATCGTTGCGACCGCCTTGGGCACGCTCGCGTACCGGAGGTCGTCGAGCTCGCCCACGGCGGCGCTCAGCATGCCCATCGAGGAGATGTTGAGCCGCGCGAACAGCCGGGTCGCCGCGACGTCGATGACGTACTTGCGGAAGCCCGGGAAGGTATCGGCCCCCGCCGACCCGGCGTCGACCGCCGTTGTCACGCCCTTCGCGACGCAGTGCGGATCGGGCTCGACGCCGTAATGGCTCACGCCGGAGAAGACGTGCACGTGGAGATCGATCATCCCCGGCGCGACGAGAAGCCCCGCGCAGTCGACGGTCTCGGCCGCGTCGGCCGGCCGGAGCCCGGGGTCGACTGCGGCGACGTACCCGCCGGCAAACGCGACGTTGGTCGAGGCCCGCGTCCCCGCGGCCGGATCCAGGACGGTCCCCCCCGCAAGCAGCAGATCGTACCGTGCGGTCATGCGGCGGGTATCGCGGCGACCGCGGCCGCGCTTGCCCCCGGTGAGGAATGGAGTCCCATGCCGCCTTGTTCACCGGCGCGGAGGCATTGGTCCTCCGCCCGAGGTCATTGACAAGGCGCGGAGGTTCCGCGTAAAGTACAGGAAAAGCAATGACGGAGCGGGAGTACGTCCGCCCGCCGACCCGGACCCGCGGGACCGTACGCGGGCGAAGCGAGCCGGATCAGGTGCGAGCCGGCGGGGGCGGCGGACCGAACATGGCTCCGGAGCTGCCGGCCGAACCGCAGATCGGGACCGCTTGGGCGGGCTCGGTACGTGCGAACTAGGCGCGGACGCGGCGTTCGCGTGATAGGGCGGCGTTCTAGAGGCCCAGCCGTCATTCACTCACAACGGCCGGCCGAGGAACGGCCGAGGCCCGCCTCACGGCGGGCAAACGTGGGTGGTACCACGGAGGCACGCGCCTCTCGTCCCGGGGACGAGAGGTATTTTGTTTTGGCTCGGGGGTTGACCATGGCGACCTACTACATCACGACGCCTATTTACTACGTGAACGACGTGCCGCACATCGGGCACGCCTACACCACCATTGCCGCCGACGTGGCGGCGCGGTTCAAGCGGCTAGCCGGGTACGACGTGTTCTTTCTCACCGGGACGGACGAGCACGGCGTCAACATCGCGCGTGTGGCGGAGCGTCACCAGGTCTCGCCGCAAGAGTGGACCAACAAGATCGCCGGCGAGTTCCAGACCCTCTGGCGCCGCCTCAACATCTCGAACGACGACTTCATCCGCACGACCGAGCCGCGGCACGCCCGGGTCGTGCAGGCCGTCTTCACGCGCCTCTACGAGCAGGGCGACATTTACAAGGGAACCTACGAGGGTTGGTACTGCGCGCCGTGCGAAGCCTACTACGCGGAGACCGAGTTGGGGCCGGGCCGGACCTGTCCCATCCACACGACGCGCCCGGTCGAGTGGACGTCCGAGGAATCCTACCTCTTCCGGCTCTCGAATTACCGCGACTGGCTCCTGGACTACATCGAAACACAGCCGTCCGCGGTCGCGCCCGAGGGCCCGCGCAGCGAGGTCCTATCGCTGCTGCGGTCGGGGCTCAAGGACATCGCGGTGAGCCGCACCACGTTCACCTGGGGCATCCCCGTCCCGTTCGACCCCCGGCACGTGATCTACGTCTGGATCGACGCGCTCACGAACTACATCACCGCGGCCGGCTACCTCGAGGAGCCGGAGCGGTTCGCGCGGTACTGGCCCGCCAACGTGCATCTCGTCGGCAAAGAGATCGTCCGCTTCCACGCGGTGATCTGGCCGATCATTCTGCACGCGGCGGGGATCGCGGTGCCGAAGCAGACGTTTGCGCACGGGTGGCTGACGTTCGGAGGCCAGAAGTTCAGCAAGTCGCTCGGCACGGTGCTGGATCCCTACGCGCTGGCGCAGGAGCTCGCGGCCGAATCCGGGGCGGAGCTCGGCGTGGCCGTCGACGCGATCCGGTACTTCCTGCTCCGGGAGATCCCCTTCGGCGCCGACGGGGATTTTTCCAAGCCGGCGCTCGTCCACCGCTTCAACGCGGACCTCGCGAACGACTACGGCAATCTGTTGAACCGGACGCTGCCGCTCGTCGAGCGCCACTTCGAGGGCCGGATCCCGCCGCGCGGCAGCGAGACGGCCCCGGACGCCGCGCTGCGCGAGACCACCGCCGGGGTCGTCGCGCAGCTGGACGGCTTGATCGATCGTCTCGACTTTCGCGGCGCGCTCGAGGCGATCTGGGGGATCCTGGCCGCGGCGAACACCTACCTCGATCGCGAGGCGCCGTGGCGGGAGATCGGCGCCGGCCACGTCGAGCGCGCCGGCACCATCGTCTATAACACGCTCGAGGCCGGCCGGATCGCGACGGTGCTCCTCTCGCCGTGGCTGCCGGCCGCGGGGCAGCGGGCGTGGGAGCAACTGGGGCTCGAGTCGTCGCCCGCCGCGCAGCGTCTCCCCGCGACAGGCCGGTGGGGCGGGCTGCGGGCCGGGGCCCGGGTGCGGCCCGGTACGCCGATCTTTCCGAGGATCGAGACCAGGGCCGCGGCGAAATCGGAATCACCCGCGAACCGCAAGAGCACTACCGCGCCGGCGGCCCCACCGCCGGCGGCGGCGGGAGAGGCCGCGGGCACAGACGGGACGACGAGGGGGCACGCGGTGAACCAGATCACGATCGACGACTTCAAGAGGCTCGACCTCCGGATCGCGGAGATTCTCGAGGCCAAGGCCGTGGCGGGCGCGGACAAACTGCTGGAACTGCGGATCAAGATCGGCCCGGAGACGCGAACCCTCGCCGCCGGCATCGCGCCGTACTACCGCCCGGCCGACCTGGTCGGGCGCAAGATCGTCGTCGTCGCCAACCTTCAGCCGCGTAAAGTCCGCGGCGTGGAATCGCAGGGCATGCTGCTCGCGGCCAGCGACGGGGATCAGGTCATCCTTCTCACCCCGGAGAAGGACATCCCGAGCGGAGCCGCGGTGTCGTGAGCGCGCCGCGGGCAGTGTACACTAGGGTCGGTACCGCGTAGCGCACACACGGGGAGGGATCGTCCATGCCGGTTCGGCGCACGTTCGTGCTCGTGGCCCTGCTGCTCGGGACGTTTGTCGTGACCGGACTCGTGAGCCCGGCCCTGGCCGACCAGCGGGACATCTCCGTCGGCGGGGTCTTCATTTGCCGGCTCACGCACGATTCGGCGGGTGTGACCTCCTACGTCCGCGCGACGGAGGTCAACCGGCGCATCACACAGGTCCTGAGCACGCCCAAATTCCGGCAGGGCGCCGTCATCGCCGTGCGGCAATACGGAGCCTCCGCCATCATCACGGTGGGGGACATGCTGGTCTTTACCGTAACGCCGGAGGACGCCGCCGGCACGCCGGTGACCCCGATGCAGCTCGCGAAGCAGTGGGCGGGCCTGCTGGCCCAAGGGCTCAGCAGGGCGCTGCCGGACTCCACCTTCCACTTCTAACCGCTTGGGCCCGCCACGCCGCCGCTGGACTTAGCGGCCGAGGAGTCGGAGGACGGTCGGCGCGAACACGGCCAGGATCAATAAACCGATCATCCACCGAAATTGATCCTGCGTGGAGCTTCGAAGACTACGGATATCTCCGTGGATCTCCGTGTGAAGATCGCGAATCTCGCCGCGAAGCGCATGGATCTGCCCCTCGAGGGCCCCCAGGCGCTTGTCGATTTGCTCGTACGCGCCTTCCAGGTGCGCCATACGGACGTCGAAGGCATCGGCGGCCATCCCATAATCCTCCCGGGTCCATGATACCAAAGGCCGGCCGCTGCGACCGCCCGGGCGTCAGGGCAGCAGGCCGAGGAGTTGGGCGACCTTGATGGCGACCGGCCCCAAGCCGATCAAAAACACCACGGGAAAGAAAAACAAGACCAGCGGCAGCACGAGGTGCGTTGACAGCTTCTGCGCGGCTTCGCGCGCGCCGTGCAGCGCGACGCTCCGGGCGTGCGCCGCCTGGGCCTCGAAAACGTCGGCCAGCGGGGCGCCGATCCGCAGACTCTGCGCGACGGCGGCTGCCATCCCCGCGACTTCGTCGCCGGGGAAGCGGCGCGCGAGGTCCGCGAGCGCCTCCTCCGGCGTCCTGCCGACCGCGAGCTCGGCCAGGTATCCGCGAAACGCCTGACCGGCGACCCCGGTGGCGGACCGGGCATACTCTGCTACGGCGGCGTGCAGGCTCAGGCCGGCGCGCAGACAGAGGGCGAGCGTATCGAGCGCGTCGGGCAGCGCCCTCTGCAACGCCCGCGCATCTGCCGCACGGGAGCGGCGCGGCGGCCCGCCGTCCCGCGCGTCCCGGCGTCCCCCGCGCCGGGGCGCATCCGCGGCGATCTGCCGGCACTGGGCGCGCA
>DASYZR010000165.1 GCA_035945995.1 bacterium | reverse complement strand
TCGGCGCGGCCGACGTCTCCGACGTCTCGGCGGCCGTCCGCAGGATTCGCTCGGTCAAATCGCCCTACGAGCTGGAGCGCATCCGGGCGGCCGCGCGGCTCTCCGACGCCATCCTCCGCGCGGCGCTCGCGACGCTCCACGAAGGCATGACCGAGCTCGACCTGTCGGCCGGTATCGAGGCGGCGGCGCGAAGCGCCGGCCACGAGGGCGTCGTACGGCTCCGCGCCTGGAACCAGGAGACGTACTACGGCGTGATCGCCGCGGGGCCGGCCGCCGCGGCCCCGAGCTTTCCGGACCTCCCGCTCGGCGGCTTAGGCCCGGGGCCCGCCGCGCCCTACGGCGCCGGATGGCAGCGCATCGCGCGCGGCGCCCCGGTGATCATCGACGCGCCGGCCGTGCTCGGCGGCTACATCTCCGATCAGACGCGGACGCTTGTGATCGGACGGCTGCCGGACGCGCTGGGACGCGCTCACGACGCGACGATGCAAATTCTGCACGCCGTGGCGGCCGCGATCAGGCCCGGCGCCACCCCGGAAGCGCTGTACCATCTGGCGCTCGACCGGGCCGGCTCCCTCGGGTACGCCGAGGCCTTCATGGGCGCGGCTCCCTACCGCGTCCGCTACGTCGGCCACGGCGTCGGCCTCGAGCTCGACGAATGGCCCGTCCTCGCCGACGGCTTTACCGACCCGCTCGAGCCGGGCACCGTCTTCGCCGTCGAGCCGAAGCTGATCTTTCCCGGCACCGGCGTGGTCGGTATCGAGGACGAATTCGCGGTCACCGGGGAGGGCTGCGAGCGCCTGACCGTATCGGAGCAGCGGCTGTTTACGGTCTGAGCCGCCTTCTGTCACGTGACGCAGGACGGGTTTCAGCTCATGTCTCTTCTACTCGTCTACTTGTTGTGGCAATTGACGGATGGTAGAATAGATTACAAACATAGGTAGAAAGGTAGATGGAACCGTGGGATTCAACATCAAAAACGACGAGGCGCACCGGCTGGCGAAGAAACTGGCCGGCCTTACCGGGGAGAGCATGACGGCGGCGGTTACGGAAGCGCTCCGCGAACGGCTGGAGCGGGTGCGTCGCGAAAAGGACGGCAATCTCGCCGAACGGTTGCTGGCGATCGGCAAGAAGACCGCCGCGCATCTAAGAGAACCCTTTCGATCCGCCGACCACGCCGAGCTGCTGTATGACGAGCGCGGACTGCCGCGATGATCATCGACACGTCGGCGCTGCTGGCCATTCTTCGCGACGAGCCGGAAGCCGCCGCCTGCGCGGAGGCGATCCAACGAGCGGCCAGCCGGCGCCTCTCGGCGGTTAGTTTCGTTGAGACAGCCGCGGTCATCGACGCCGGCCGCGATCCCGTCGCCAGCCGTGGCTTCGACGACCTCCTGCGGGCCGCGCAGATCGCCGTCGACCCGGTCACCGAGGTGCAGGCACGAATTGCCCGCGACGCCTACCGCGATTTTGGCCGGGGCAGCGGGCATCCGGCGAAGCTGAATTTCGGCGACTGCTTCTCGTACGCGCTCGCGAAGGCCACGGGCGACCCGTTGCTGTTCAAGGGCAAGGATTTCGTCCACACGGACGTGACCCGGGCGATGCCATGAGCGCCGAACCGATGCGGCAGCGCGTGGCGCTTCAGCCGGTCGATGCGATCGAAGTGACGATCGTCGTCGACAACTTCGTGGACCTCTTGATGGCCGGCACGGAGACTGTGCGCCGCGCTCCGCCGGCGTGGGACACGCTGGAACGCGAGGCTCTACTCGCTGAGCACGGGCTCTCGCTGCTCGTCAAGGCGGAGCGCGCGGGCCGCACGGCGACTGTGCTCTACGATGCGGGGTTGGGCCGGTCGACGGCATTGCACAATCTCGATGTGCTCGGCACCAAGGTCACCGACCTGCGCGCGATCGTGCTGTCGCATGGCCACGTGGACCACCACGGAGGCCTCGAGGGCATGGTCCGGCGCCTCGGACGCCGTGGTCTGCCGCTCCTGCTCCACCCCGACGCCTGGCGCGACCGCAAGGCCGTCTTCCCGAACGGGGCCGAGATCCATCTCCCGCCGCCGAGCCGTCACGACCTCGAGCAAGAGGGTGTCGAAATTACCGAAGAGCGCGCGCCGTCGCTGCTGCTCGACGACACCGTGCTGGTCACCGGTCAGGTCGAGCGCGTCACGTCCTTCGAGAAGGGCTTCCCGCTGCAGCACGCGCGCACCCCGGAGGGCTGGGAGCCCGACCCCTGGGTGTGGGACGACCAGGCCGCGGTGTTCCTGCTCCGCGGGAAGGGCTTGGTCGTGCTGTCCGGGTGCAGTCACGCCGGCATCATCAACGTGGTCCGCCACGCGCAGACGGTCACCGGGACCAAACGGATACATGCGGTGGTCGGCGGCCTCCACTTGACCGGCGGCCTCTTCGAGCCGATTATCCCAGACACGATTCATGAGATGGCCGCGATCGGCCCCGACGTCGTCGTGCCCTGCCACTGCACCGGGTGGCGCGCGCTGCAGGAGCTGGCGCGGCGGATGCCGGACGCCTACGTGCACGCGTCGGTGGGCACGTCCCTGCGGTTCGCCTGAGCCGGCCGCGCCTTACTCGAGGCTGACCTCGTCTCCGACACGCCGCGCCTGCGCCTGCGCGTAGGCGAAGCCGGCCGTCGCCACGTCCTCCACGGCCATCCCCAGCGACTTGAACAATGTGATCTCGTCATCGCGCTCCCGGCCCGCGCGCCGGCCGGCGAACACGTCCCCGATCTCCGCCACGATGTGGGCCTCGGTGATCGCGCCCTCGCGAATCGGCCCGACCACGTCGCCGGCCTCGATCAGCGCGGCGGCCCGCGAATCGACGAAGAGCCGCGCCCGGCGCACGACGTCGGTGGCAAGTTCTCGCCAGTCGGACCGCGCCGCGCCGACCGCGTTCACGTGCGTCCCCGGTGAGAGCCACGCCGCCTCGACCACCGGCGTGGTGCTGGCGGTCACGGTGCAGACGACGTCCGCCCCGCGCACCGCCACCTCCGGCGATGATGCGACGGTCACGGAAACGCCGAATCGCTCGCGCGCCTCGGAGGCGAAGCGGTCCGCGCCCGTCTGTGTCCGGCTCCACACGCGGACCTCGGCGGGCGGGCGCACTTCGCGCAGCGCCTCGAGATGGCTGCGCGCCTGGACGCCGGCGCCGAGAAGCGCCAGCCGCCGCGCGCCGCGCCGGGCAAGGCGGTCCGTGGCCGCGGCCGACACCGCCGCCGTCCGCATCTCGGTGATCAGCCGGCCGTCGAGGATCGCGCGCAGGACGCCCGTCGCGGGATCGAGGAGCAGAATCGTCGCCAAGTGCGTTGGCAGATGCCGGCCGGCGTTCCCAGGGTAGACCGCCACCGCCTTGAGGCCGAGCGCCTCGGCGGACTCGGGAGCACCGCCGGAGTCGCCGCTGAGGTACGCCGGCATGACGCCCAGGAAGGCGCCGTAACGATCGACGGCCACGGTGGTCCGGACGGGCTGAACCGCTGCCCCGGCGCTGAACGCCGCGAGCGTGCGCGTCATTAGCGGGATGAGGTCGCGCATCGCGAGCAGTTCGCGCAGGTGCGATTCCCGGAGCAGCAGGGCCATGCGTCACATCCGTGTCCGCCGTGGACGACCGGCACCCTGTTCGGCGGGTACGGCGGGAGGTCCCGCCGCCGTCGTTCGCGCCGTCCGCGACCCTGGTGGTGCAGGGGGAGCGGCGAGGCGCGGCAAACCGGGTTGATCATGGTCGTTCGGACCGTCACCTTCGACGTGTATTCTGCGATGTTCGACACGGTCGCCGGCCTCACGCGCGCGGTGGGAGCATTCTTCGAGCGGCGGGGCCTCGCCGCCGACGCGGCGGCCGCCGCCCGCGCGTGGCGCCGGGCGCAGATGGACTACCTCCTCCTGGCGAACTCGCTGGACCGCGAACCGGCCTCGAACCGTGCCGCGATCGAGGCGTCCGCGCGTCATGTGCTGCGCGGGTATGCGCCGCCGATCGACGACGGCGAAATGCGGACCCTCGTCGAGGCGTGGGAGCGGCTGCCGGCCTGGCCGGAGGCCGCGGAGGTCCTGGCGGAGGTACGGCGGCGGCCGCTTGTGCTCGGCGTCCTGTCGAACGGCGACTCCGGGATGCTCGAGGCGCTCATGCGGACCTTTCCCGTCCGGTTCGACCGCATCGTCTCGGTCGAGGGCGGCAAATTCAAGCCGCACCCCTCCGTCTATCGGAAGGCGCTCGCGCAGATGGAAGCGCGCCCCGAGGAACTGCTGCACGTGGCCGGCTCCGCCAGCGATGCGGCCGGGGCCACGGCGGCCGGCCTCCGGACGATCTGGATCAACCGCGCCGGTGACGCGGTGCTGGACCCGCGATTTACTCCGGCGCACCAATCGCCGGATCTGCGGGGCGTATTCGCGCTGCTCTAGCGACATGGCCAGGCACCGCCGCTTCCGTCAGGTCGATGTGTTTACGACGACTCCGTACGCCGGCAACCCGGTCGCGGTGGTGCTCGACGCGGACGGTTTGACGACCGAAGAGATGGAACGGTTCACGCGATGGACGAACTTGTCCGAGGCGACCTTCGTGCTGCCGCCGACGGATCCCGCCGCCGACTACCGTGTACGAATCTTTACCAGCGGCGCCAAGACCCTGGTGCGGGACACGCCGGCCTCCGAACTTTCCTTCGCCGGACATCCGACACTTGGGACGTGTCACACCTGGCTGGCGGCGGGGGGCACGCCGAAGCGGGACGACGTCGTCGTGCAGGAATGCCCGGCCGGCCTGGTCCGGGTGCGCCGCGGCGCGAACGGGCTGGCATTCGCCGCCCCGCCATTGATCCGGAGCGGACCGGTCGAAGAACCGCTCGTCCGGCACATCGCCTCGGTCCTGCGCATCGACCGAGACGACATCGTCGATGCCGCGTGGTGTGACAACGGCCCCGGATGGGTGGCTGTACTCCTGCCGGCAGCCGCCGCGGTTCTTGCGCTTCAGCCCATCTTCATCGACATCGACCTCGGAGTGGTCGGCCCATACCCCGCCGGCTCCCCGGCGGCCTTCGAAGTACGGGCCTTCTTCCCCAAGCACGGCGCGACCGTCGAAGACCCGGTAACCGGCAGCCTGAACGCCTCCCTGGCGCAGTGGCTGCTCGACGGCGGGCGGGCGAGGGCGCCGTACGTCGCGAGTCAGGGCACCGCGCTGGGTCGGCACGGACGCGTTCATATTTCGCGAGACGACGAGGGCACGATCTGGGTGGGCGGCGGGACGATCACCTGTGTCGGCGGTTACGTCGACCTCTAGTCTTCCGGCGCCGGCATTTGCTGGGATCGACCGACAGTTGCTATGCGCGCAGCGTCTCGAAGAACCTCTGGAGAATCTGCCGACACTCCGCCTCGCACACGCCCCCCGTCACGTCGACGTGGTGAGGGAAACGGACGCCGCGGAAAAGATCGACGACGCTGCCGGCGGCGCCGGCCTTCGGGTCGGCGGCGCCGTACACGAGCCGGTCGACCCGTGCCTGAAGCAGCGCGCCCGCGCACATCGGACACGGCTCGAGCGTCACGTAGACGGTACAGCCCGAGAGCCGCCAGCCCCCGACGTGCCGGGCCGCCTGCCTGAGCGCGAGGAGTTCGGCGTGGGCGGTGGGATCGCGGTCGACTTCGCGCCGGTTCTGTCCGCGCGCGACGATCCGACCGTCATGCACCACGACCGCGCCGATCGGCACGTCGCCGAGGGTGCCGGCCTCCGCCGCCTCGGCCAGGGCCACCCGCATGAGGCGCTCGTCGCCGGATGGAGTTGCGGCAGAGGAGGCCGCGGGCGCGGCGGGTTCGGCGGGCGTCACTCGTTCGGCGGCATCGGCGCGCCCTCGGCGGCGAGGTGCAGCGACTGCAGACCGCCGAGCAGCGCCGTGACCGCCTGCGCGATCTTGCGGGGCCGGTCGGCCTCGACCAGCTCGTCCTCTTTGAGCACCACGCTGGACTGCACGCGCGCGCTGTAGACCGGCGGCGCGTCCTCGGTGGAGAAGTGCTGCTGCAGGCTGATGCTCGGCACGCCGGGTTCCGGACCCGCGGCGCCGATGGCGCGACGCAGCGCCACGACGTCCGGCGGGACCAGCAGGCGGTCCATCGTCACCTCGGTGAGCAGCTCGCCGAACACCTGGACCTCTTCGTGCACCGTGCGCGAAAATTCGACGCCTTCGTCGTACTCCGCAATGTGCCGGCCGAACGACAGCGCGTCGACGAGGAAGCGCAGCTCGGCCCAGGGCCAGGCCGAGGTCTGCGGGGCGTCGGCGGGCGGTTCGCTTTCGAGGTGCACCACGTACCGGTACTCGCGGCTCATGTGGTCCACGTCGACGAGGAACGCGTACCCCGACACGACCAGATGGTTGTCTTCGAGCGCTTCGGTCAGCCGGCCGGCGAATTCATGAAACGGGTCGTGGTAGTCGAGCCGGCCGGCCATGGCGACTACCGGCCGCCGCTACCGTCGACCCGGGCGGCCGCCTCACGCAGTCCGGCCACCTGGACCTGCGCGGCGCGCAGCAGCAGGCGCGGGAGGCCGTCGAGGAACAAACCCGCGCCCTGCGGCCGGTACGTCTCGACGTCCCGCGGATCGAGGGCGAGAATCCCGGACATCGTCTCGGCGTCCTTCGCAGTGCGGAGGATCCGCCGGATCGCGTCCTGCACTTCGGGATGACGCATCTCGCCGGGATGCCCGAGACTCGTCGACAGATCGTTGGGGCCGATGAACAGCATGTCGAGCCCGGGGGTGCGGGCGATGTCCGCGACCGCGTTCAGGCCGGCCCGGGTCTCGATCTGGACGATCGCCAGCACCGTGTCGTTGCTCGCGGCGACGTGATCGGCCGCGGGCACGACGCCCCAGCGGGCGGCCACCGTATTGCCGGCCAGGCTGCGGCGGCCGGCCGGCGGATACCGGCACGCGGCGACGACGTCCGCCGCCTGCTGGGGCGTCTCCACCTGCGGGACCATCACGCCGAGGCAGCCGCTGTCCAGCATCCGGAGAATCGTCTTGGGGTTGGCGTCGGGCACGCGGGCCAGCGGCACGATGCCCGTCGCGCGGCAGGCGCGGCCCATCGCCTGCACGGTCTCGACGTCCAGCGGACCGTGCTCGAGATCGAGCAGCACGCAGTCGTAGCCCGCGACGGCGATGATCTCGACGACCTCGGGCGACGGCAGCGCGCAGATCGTGCCGAAGACCGCCTCGCCATGGCGGACCTTCGTTTTGACAGGGTTGGTCGGCATCGGCAGGTTCCTCCTCCCCTGTGTTCCATCCGGCGCCGGGGAAATCCCGCTGGACGCGCCGGGCGGCGCATCACGCGCGCATGCCGGGCCTGCCCCGCGCGAGGCGCGGGGAGCCTAGGACCTGCCGATCAGCACGCCGGCGAGGAAGACGAGGCTGCCGCCGACGACAACCTGCAGGATCGAGAGCCAGAAGTTCATCGAGAAGTACCGGTAGCGGATGAAGGCGATCGAGATCAGCTCGACGCCGACGACGGCGTAGGCCACGGAGAGCGCGAGTCCGAGGGTCGGGATCAGGAAGGGCAGCGCGTGCAGCACCCCGCCGATCAGAGTGGCCGCGCCGGTGATCATGCCGCGGGCAAACGGGTGTCCCCGGCCGGTGAGTTTACCCGTGTCCGAGAGCGCCTCGGCGAAGCCCATGCTGATCCCCGCGCCGAGCGCGGCCGCGATGCCGATGAGCAGTGCGGTATGTGGATTGCGCGTCGCGAACGCGCTGGCGAACAGGGGCGCGAGCGTGGAGATCGAGCCGTCCATGAGCCCGAGCAGCGCCGGCTGGACGACCTGCAGCAGATAGCTCGTGCTGTGCCGGCCCTCGGACGGCGCAAGCTCCGGCCGGATCGATGGAGCGGCCAATTCCGCCTGTACCTCCGGCATCACGCGCTCCCTTCGTTCGCTCGACTGCCCCGCCCCGCGCCCCGCGCGGGGCCCCGCCCGCGGCACCGCGGGCACACGCCGTGTAGCTCGAACCGCGCGGATCGAATGTCGAATCCGGCCCGCCGGGCGGTTCTCCGCTCCAGCGCCTCGAGCCGTGAATCGGCCACGTCTGTCACCTCGCCGCAGCGTTCGCACACCAGGTTGACGTGGCGCTCCGCCCGGCCGTCGTAGCGCCGCACCCGCCCGCCGACTTCCTGCACAAGCCCGAGTTCGGCGAACAAATCGAGCGTCGTGTACACCGTGGCCCGGCTGACGGCGGGGAAGCGCTCCCGCACGGTTTCGTGCACCGCCTCGACGCTGGGATGCGTGGTCCGGCCCACCACCGCCTCGTAGATCGCAAGACGCTGCGGGGTCACCCGGCCGCCCCGCGCGCGCAGCAGCCGCCCGAGCACCGCCCACCCGGGGGCGGCCGGCGAGGTTTTTCGGAGGATGTCCTTATTAATAACCACTATTGATAATGCTATGCGCCCGCACCCCGGCTGTCAACGCCGGGGCGACAGGGACGCCGGTCGCGCGGCGCCAAGTACCCGACAGACCGAACGGAGGTGATCCATGCGACTCGTGACCTTCGCCGCGCGCGGTCAGACCCGCGTCGGCACCCTGGAGGGCGACTGGATCGTCGATCTCACGCGCGCCGCCCGGGCCCACTACGCCGCCCGGGGCCTCTCGCGCCCCGGCGCGCGGGCCCGGGTTCTGCTCCCGCCGTCGCTCCTCCAGGTGCTGATCGGGGGCGAGGAGGCGTTGGCGCTCGCGCGCGAGGTCGCCGCCGGGGTCCGGCGCGGGCTGGGTGATCCGGGGCGGGCGCGGGAGCTCGAAAGCGACGGCGTGGCATGGCGCGCGGCCGACGTCCGGCTGCTTCCGCCGATCCCGAACCCGCCCAAGATCCTGTGCGTCGGCCGCAACTACGCGGAACACGCCCGCGAGGGCGGCAGCCCGCCGCCGGAGGTCCCGATCTACTTCGCCCGGTTTCCGCACAGCCTCCTCGGGCCCGGCGAGCCCTACGTGCTGCCGGCGGTGAGCGAGCAGGTCGACTACGAGGGCGAACTCACGGCGGTGATCGGCCGCCGCGGCCGCGACATCCCGGAGTCCCGCGCCCTCGAGTACGTGGCGGGCTACACCATCTTCAACGACATCTCGATCCGGGATTTTCAACGGCGCACGTCGCAATGGATGATCGGGAAGAACTTCGACCGCAGCGGGCCCCTCGGTCCCGCCCTCGTCACGCGGGACGAAGTGCCGGACCCGCAGTCGCTCCGGCTCACGGTGGACGTCGGTGGCGAGCGGCTCCAGGACGCAAGCACGGGCACGATGATCTTTTCCGTCGCGCATCTCATCTCGGACGTCTCCCGCGCCCTGACGCTTGAGCCGGGCGATCTCATCGCGACCGGCACCCCGAGCGGCGTCGGGTTCGCGCGAAACCCGCCCCGATGGCTGCGGGCCGGGGACGTCGTCCGCATCTCGATTACCAACCTCGGCACCCTGGAGACCCCGATCGTCCCCGCCGCGGAATGATCGTCCGGTCGCTCGGCGCGCTGCTCCTCCTTGCGATCGTCTGGGGCGGGTCGATCCCGCTGACCAAGCTGGGGCTCCGGGACATCCCGCCGCTCACGCTCACGGCGCTGCGATACCTCGTCGCGGCGCCGTGCTTCCTGTGGCTGTTGCGGCGGCGCCGGCTTCCCCCCGCCCGCGCCTGCGCCGCGGCCGCGGGCCTCGGCCTGCTCGGCATCGGCATCGGGCAGCTGGCGCAGACGCTCGGGGTGCGCGCGACGCCCGCCTCGGTCGCCACCGTCGTCTCCGCCCTGATCCCGGTGTTCGTGGTCGCCCTCGCGGCCGTTCGGCTGCGGCAGCCGATCGGCGGCGTACACCTCGCCGGACTGGCCGCGGCGCTTGCCGGCGTGGCGCTCGTCGCCGGCGGCGATCCCCGGGCGCTGGCTGCCTCGCTTGGCCTCCGTACCGTCCACGCCGGCGCGCCGGCCCTCCCCCCGGGCGCGCTCGGAGGCGTCGGGCTCGTCTTGCTGTCCGCCGTCGCGGTCGCGCTCTACTACGTGCTGAGCGTCGAGCTGATCGAGCGCTACTCCGTCATCACCGTGGCGGCGCTGAGTTCGCTTGCCGGCGCGGCCGCGCTCGTGCCGGCGGCGGCCTGGGAGCTCGGGCACGCGCCGATGCGTGTGACGATCACCGGCACGGCGGTAGTGCTGTATCTCGCGCTCCTCGTGACGGTGGCCGGCCTGTGGATATGGTTCGGGGCGCTCACGCGCCTGCCCGCGCGCATCCCGGCCGCGCTGCAGTACCTGCAGCCGATCGTCGGGGTCGGCGCGTCGGCCGTTCTTTTCGGCGACCGCCTCGATGCGCGGTTTTGGAGCGGTACGGGTCTGGTGCTCGCCGGCATCGCACTCAGCGCCGGCCGCGGCGCCGCCTCGCTCCGCGCCGGGGGACGGCCGAACGGACGCGGGTGGGGAAATGGCGGCGTCGCGAGGGCCGCGCGAGACGGGGTATAAATGACGTACGGCTCCGCCCGGTTTCCACGGCGGATGCATTGCGGCGAGGGACGGTCCGGCAACGCCATGCGACTCCGCCCGGACATGGTCGCCGGTTCCGTTCCTCGTCGCAGGATCTTCCCGCACGCGTCCTGTTTGCGCGTCAAGAAAGGGGCGCTGATCCGATTCGCCGAACCGGCGTAGCCATGAGCCGCCGCCGTATGGTCCTGGTGGTGATGGCCGCCCTCGCCGTCGTCGCCGGCGTCACGTTTCGCACGGCCGCAGAGCTCACGGTCAAAGGCGACGCCGCGGCGTGGCGCGAGGTGATGGCGGCCTATGACAAGCTGAGCGCGCTCGCGGGCTATAAGATGAAGGGCGCGATGCCCGGCGGGCAGACGATGGTCGTCGAAATGGCCCGGGCCGGGACGGCGCTCCACATGACGATGCAGGGCGGGAACGGCGCCATGGAGGTCATCCGGGTGGGCGACCAGTCGCGCTACCGGATGACGGCGCCGGGGGCGCCGGCCGGATGGATATGCCAGGGCCTTCCCGAGTTTCAAAAGCCCGGCGATCCCGCGGCGCTCCAGGGCACAGTGGAGATCGCCCGCGGCCCGGACGCGGCGATCGACGGTCAGCCGGTGCGCGTCTATGTCTATACGATCCAGACCTCGGTGGCGGGTCTCTCCGGCAGCTTCAAGACGACGCTCAACGTCGGCACCGGAAACGGGTTGCCGCGACGAATGGTGACGGACACCCCGAACGGGGAGCAGACCTTCGATTTCTACGACTACGGCGTGCCGAACGAGATCACG
>DASYZR010000164.1 GCA_035945995.1 bacterium | reverse complement strand
GCCTGCACCCCGCCAGAGGAGGCGGGCCGGGCGTGGGTGCGCTGGTCGGTTCAGGCCCTGCATGATGAGATCGAGCGGCGTCAGATCGCCACGCTGCACCCGACCACCGTGCACCGCATCTTGGATGCCGCCGAGCTGCACCCGCATCATCTCCGATACTGGCGGCAGACTATTGTCCCGGACTTTGAGGAAAAGGCAGCCTCGGTGCTCTGATACTACGAGCGGGTGGCGTGGCTCGATCTCCTGCGGGAGCTCGGCCACCACGATCCCGTGTTCCGCGACAGCCACCTGCTCCGGATCGCCGAGCGGGTCGGGCTGCCGTTCGCGACGCTGCAGGGCGCGGCGCTCGAGTTGGCGAGGGAGAACGGGACATGACCGCGGCGCTCACGCAGCACATCCTGCTAGGCATCGTCGCGATTGTCGTGTTCGCGGTCCTGTGGCGGCTCCTGCGGGTGTTCGTCTACATCGCCATCGGCTTGGCGATCGTCACGAGGCTCTCCTCTCTGCTACACGGTCAGGTACCGCCGTGGATCGCCGCGGCGGTGCCCTGGCTTGAGCAGCTCGCCCGGCGAGCCGGGGGAACGCTGCTGCAGCCGACCCTCCGCCTATGAAAACGGCGCCTTTTCGCATTGGGGGAGCAAGCTCCCCAATGCGAATCAACAGGGTTACGGACGAACCGCCTCCGCGACGTCGCCGATGACCCGGGCGAGCTCACGGGGGCGCGACCACATCGGCCAGTGGCTCGTCGGCAGGTCGATCCAAGTGACGTTGCGCAGCTCGGCGACGCCGGCCAGCCAGGGCCAATTGTGCTCCTTGGCGTAGGCCTTGATTCGATCCGACGGGAAAGCGCTGCAGATGATTGTGCTCGGGATGTCCAACCGCGCGTCATTCGTGAGATCCGCTCCCTCGCGGATGACGCCGCCCGGCACAGGGACGGCCCGCTGCCGGAATATCTCCTTTTGCTCCTCGGTCAGGCCGTCGAGATTCTCCTCTTGCTCGATCTCCTTCCAGTTCAGCGGCCGCTCCACGCCCTCGAAACCTGGGTCCAGGGCGCCCTTCCCGGGGGCCGAGTCGACGTACACCATAGCCGCGATGCGTTCCGGGACCCGGTCGCTCGCGGCGTAACCGGAGAAGCCGCTGGCGCTATGGACGGCGAGCACGACGGGCGCCGGCGCCGCCCGCAGGGCGTCGACGATTGCGTTGACGTGGTCCGAAAACGTGATTGAGGATCGATCGGCCTCAGCCGAGTCGAGGCCCGGAAGCGTCAGCGCGGTGACATGATAGCCATCGGCGCGCAACGTCGCCACGACCTCGTCCCACGCCCATGCGCCGAGCCAGAATCCAGGAACCAGAACAATCGGCGTGGCTGTCATTCCATCAATCCTCCCCGGTCGTGATTGCGATAGCGCCTGGCGAAGCGCACGATGCGCAGGCCAGGCCAAGCCGTCGCGCGGACCTCGACGCTCGCGGAGACCATCACGGAACAGCCGCTCCGTATGTGTGCCAGCCCCCGAGGCCGTCGGGGACTTCGACGCCGCGCCCCAGGCTGATCCGCGCGATGCTGCGGATATGGTACCGTTCGTGGTACAGATAGCGGCCAAGCACTTTGCGTGCGGTCCACGGTTCCCCGTCGTCGAAATCGACGGCCTTCCCCCGGAGGCCTGCCGGCATCGCCAGCAACCAGTTCAAGGCACGCTCGCGCGACCGGGCGAGGCTGAGGAGCGGCGTCGGTCCCGGCACATGCTCCGGGACCTCCGGCCACAGCCGTGTCAGATACCAACGCTCGGCGCGGGCGATGTGCTCGAGATAGTCGCCGATCGAGTACTTGTGGTCGGGTGTCCGGCGCCATGTCAGCGCGCCTTCGGGCAGTCGCGCTACCAGATCGAGCGTGCCCTGCCGCATGTACCGCATCCAGCGCGTCGCCTGCGCAAGATCGTCGTCGGTGACAGGGACGCGTTCGCGGTCGTAGAGCGCCTCGTACTGGCCATAGGCGAAGTCGAGATCGGACGTCCGGCGCTCGGCGACCGCGACCGTCACGGAATCCGGCACCTCAATGGTCTCACCGTGCTGGCGGAGCCATTGCAGGTACGCGACGATCGCGCTGGGGAGCTGTCGCAGCGCCTCGTCCTCGAATGGCTCGTTGACGAACAGGCCTAGCAGCTCGCCGACCCAGACCGTCGCCCAGCCGTCTCTGCCGATCTCAACCAGCGCGGAGAACGATCGCATGGCACCTGCGCATTTCCGCTATGGTTCCTGAACACCTGCCGTGGAAGAAATTTGACTGCCGCTTCGGGTGGAAAGCATGTTCGGCGACCCCCAAACGCTCGATCTGGCCCTTCGGAGGAGCCTACCTTTGGCATCGTCGCGCTGGCAACGATTTCTCAGACACCGCTCCCCTCGGCTTCCTGGCCGCTCGCTTGAGTCAAGAGATCTTTTCCCGAACACCAAAAGCGCTCCTATTTTTCGCTGACGCGTGGCGGACAAGCCTTGGGAACCAGGCGCTGGCTACGGCAGACTTCAGGTATGCAGCCACAAGCACAAGCGAGTCTGCCATGATCGATCGCAGCGCGCGCTGTGCGCGCGGAGCCACCGACCAGCAGAGGGAATGAGGTGCCCCATGACCAGCGAGACGACACTCCCGGCAGCCACCACCGCGATGGTGCCAGCCGGGGCCAACAACACCGCCCACCAGCCGATGCGGCGACCTCTGGCCGCCCGCATCGACCCCATCTGGCAAGTGCTGTTCGAGCCCTGCCCTCGGGGGAGAGCACCGAAATAGATTGCGTTACGTGCGCCCACGGACCATACTGTGATTGTCGCACTTTCCTCTCGAAGACGTCCCTACCGTCGATCCATGGTCGGTTCCCTGAAGGCGACGCTTCAGCGACAGCATTAGCAAATCCCGCAGGAGAGTTGATAACCGTGGAGTTCAAGCAACTCAGGGTGGCAAGTGGCTTGCGGTTAACTGCGGCAAGTTCCCAAGCGAGAAGAACTGCCAACTCGTGATCATGGCTCCGGCAAGCCAGCGCGATGCCCTTGTCGAAGCGGCCAGTGCGCATGCCATCAAGGCGCATGGGCACGCAGATTCCCCGCAACTGCGGCAAGACTCGGGAAGCATCTGGATCCAAATCGAAGATCCTGGTCAAGGGGAGAGATTGCCATGAAAGATGGTTCCATCAAAGTGGGAGTGATCATGGACCTGACGGGTCCGCTCGCGTTCCTGGGCGTCGCCAATGCAAATGTCGCGAAGATGGTGATTGATGACATCAATGCGAAGGGCGGCGTGCTGGGGCGACACGTAGAACTGCTCGTGGAAGACAGCGCGACCACGGACAGCGTGGCGGAAGCCAAGGCGACGAAGCTTGTCGAGCAGGACAAGGTCGACGTGATCTTGGGCGGAATTTACAGCTCCACGCGGCAGGCAATCAAGGGTCCCGCGGTGGTGAAGGGCAAGAAGCTTTACATTTACCCGGAGCAGTACGAAGGGCAGGAATGCGACCCGCTCATCTTCTGCACGGGCCCGGTGCCAGCGCAGCAGCTTGATCCTTTTATTCCCTGGCTGATGCAACAGACGGGCGCGAAGAAATTTTATTTGCCGTCAGCCGACTATATCTGGCCGCACGTGATGAACAAGAAGGTTCGTCAAATTGTGACGGCGAACGGCGGCACGATCGAAGGAGAGGAATATTTTCCGCTCGATCATACGGGCTACAGCAAGACGGTTGAGAAGATCATGTCCAGCGGGACCGAGGTGGTGTTCAATACGATCGTTCCTCCCGGGCTTGGGCCAATCCTCGAGCAGCTTTACAACGCCGGCTTCACAAAGCGGGGCGGAAAACTGGTCTGCACATACTTTGAGGAGAACCTGCTGAAAATGTTGCCGCCCGTACAGGTGGAGGGCCTGTACGGTTGCCTCGACTACTACCAAACCGTCAGCGATCCATTCAGCGTGGAACTGCTCAAACAGTACAACAAACTCTATCCGGGCAGTTCGATGTTCACCGCAGGCAGTGCGAGTACGGGCATGTACCGGGGGCTGAAGTTCTGGGAGGCTGCGGTGAAAGAGGCAGGCTCGCTAAATCAGGAAGCCGTCATCAAGGCGCTCGACCACGCAAAGATTGCTGCGGGACCGGGTGGTCCTGCTGAAATGGTGCCCGGGCAGCATCACGCCCGGATGAACATGTACATCGCCCAGGCAAGCAACGGCATTTTCCAAGTTGTCAAGAACCTGGGCGTCATCGAGCCGAACGAGAGCGTCGTGAGCGCGAGACACACTGCCTCGCGGTAGACTGCAGTGGCCAGCAGCACGTCGGTTGGTTGATTGCCGAACCTTAGACCACAAATGCACCTTGAGACGATCGAACTTTAGGCACGACTCGGGGGCGGACAATGATTGTACACTATACCTTTCACATTCATCCCAATGACAAAGAGCAGGCCAAGGCTGAGTTACGGAAGGTGAAGGCGATCGTCGAGCGGCATGGCGGGCGGAACCTGGGCTACTACGCGTCCATGACCTCCAGTACGCCGAACCGGTTCATCTACGAGATCGACTCGTTTGCGCACTTTGATGCGTTGAACAAAGACCCCGACTTTCGCGCCGTCAAACTCGACTCCCTGTACTCGAGCGCAACAGGCACGACATGGGGTGAGGTCACGCTGTAATCTGAGCGATATTCCACCACAAATGGGAGGGACAGAAATGGCCGGAATAGTGAAAAAGAGCCTTCATACCCCGGACGAGAAGCGTGCATTCCCGAAGGGCAAGGTGGAACTTGCGACCCTTGGAACAATCACCTTTGGCCGAGCCACATTTGAACCGGGCTGGAAGTGGTCCGAGTCGGTGAAACCGACTGCCAAGACGAACAGTTGTCAGGCTCCGCACACGACGTATCATGTGTCGGGTCGGTTGCGCGTGCGCATGGACGATGGGACTGAAACAGAGTTTGGCCCGGGGGATGTAGGAGTGGTTCCGCCTGGCCACGATGCGTGGGTTGTTGGCAATGAGCCCGTTGTTATGCTTGATATTACCGGGATGACCGAATACGCGAAACCAAAGTAGCGATAATCGTCTGGGCTGATTGACGATCCGTATTCGGCGAAGGGGTGCGTCGCGTGATCGGGCGCGGCTCCTTTGGCCGGACGGTCGTTTTGACGCCGTCACCGGAAAACGGAAACCTCCGCTAAGAGACCAGCGGGTCGGCGAAGATAAGCGGGACGGCCTCGGGGCACTCTAAATGCCCGGCAATGAATTGTTCGAGTTGCGGCTTCGCGCGGTCGATGACGGCAACGATGTAGTCGCGGACGATGCGGCGCACGGCACGGCCTTGCACCACGCGCACGGCGGCCCCTGCCGAACGAACAACTCCAAGATCTGATGCCGCCCGCTCGATTGCTGGGTTCTTAGCCACGCCTGCGGCCAACGCGGCCGACGCGTCGTCACCAGGTTATCTGCCGTAGGTCCATAGAACCTTGTCGATCTTGCGAGGCGTCCAGCCGATGGTGCCGAACAGGCGGTTGTTCTCCGCTGCCTTCCGCTGCATAATGCTGATCAGCAGCACGCCGTCCCGGGGGCTCAGGCCTTCGGGTTTCATGCGACTGAGCGCCGCGCGTTCGGGCAGCCTCTCGACCTCGCGCAGCGCTTTGACCACGAACTGGTCGACGGTCGCGAACGTGTCTGGGTACATCACGGCGAGTAGCCCGGACGCGCCAGCCGTCCCCAGCCCCTGGATTTCACAGGCGAGCGATAGAGCGTGCCTGATGTCCGCCCTCTCCACCGTGAGGAGGCGCTCCTTGACCTGGTAGAGCGCCTCCAAGGTGCCTGTGTCGGCGTAGCGTCGGAGTTGCCGGGTGGTGGTGGCGTACCGGTTGGGCGCGGTGTACTTCCAGCGAAAGTACTCGTCCCGCAGGAACCGATACCACCCGTCGGCGTCCAGCCTCCGGAGCCGGTCGAGGTCCAATGCCTCCATCGCTCGTTCCAGTTTCAGGTTCGCGGGCTTCACCAAGGTCCAATAGCGCGCGAGGGCGCGCTCCCATTCATTGGCATCGCACGAATTCCAAAGGTCCGCAATCGCAGGTACGTCAGTCATTGGCACTTGTGGGCGCTGGGCTCGTCACTGCAGCCGCGCGCGGCGGTGGCTAGATGACGGTGTGTCGTCTGACGTGGAATTCGCACAGACACGCGCGATCTCTCAGGAACCACTGCGGGAGGCACCGCCGAGCGGCCTTTCGGTCGTCCCGAGGGGAGTCGGTTTCCTTCTCCGCCAGCCCGATATGATAGCGTTCATCGGCCCGTCCGTTTTCGCCTCGTGCGCCCGGGTCTCAATCAGCCGCGCGACCAGGGCCTGCACGTCCTCGTCGCTCTTGAGGAGCCGCACGACGATCCCGTTCACGAAGCCGCCGGAGTGGTAGGCCACGACATATTTGATCTCATCGGCCCGCTCCATGCCCCACTCGCCCAGATGCTCCCGGATCGGGCGCCGGTGGCTCTTGAAGACGCTCGGATGGTACGGCCCGGGCCCGTACGGCCTGCCGTCGTCGCCCACGCAGGCCAGCACGATCGCGCCGTCGCGGACCGTCGCATCCGCGACCTTGTGGACGATGTAGTGCATGTCCTCAGGCACCAGCCGTCTCGGCCACTTCCCAGCGTGCCCCTGCCCGCCGCCATCCGCCATCCCCGTTTCCCTCTCAGCCACCAGAGCGGGCGAAACGCAAAACCCCTCCGCGCACGAAGGGGGTGCGCGACCTTGGTTCCCTCGCGGGCCTATCGCCTCGCCGTCGAGGCCGGGCACCTTGGCGTCGCCACCAGGTTGCCGGACGCGCTGCTTGCCGCGCCGCTCTTGATAGTCTCCCTAAGCGGTTGTGGCTACAGGATACCACGCAGGCCGCCGCGCCCGGCAAAGCACGGGTGACCGAAACCCCGGCGCGACTGGCGAAGTCGGACGGTTACCAGTGAGTGCGGGCCGCGTCTGTCAGAAGTTGTCCCAGGG